>JAASSM010000324.1 GCA_021767885.1 bacterium
ACCCACTGGCCGGCCGTGGCGGGCGTGGCCGGTCCGATGGCGAGCCCGCCGACCAGACCGGTGGCGATCCACACGGCGAGCGATGCGGCGACCCGTCGCCGGGTGAGCGCGCGGGCGTGCGCGGGAACGTGGGGAGCGGTGCGGCGCATGGCGGCCCCCTTTCGCCGCTGGGGCCGCCGGGCATGGTACGCGACGGCCCGGACTGGGGGCGGATGCGCGGTGGGCGGGGTGGGGCACGGTGCGGAGCGGGCGCCGGCAGGAGCCCCCGGAGACGACCATCGCAGGACAGCCTAACACAAATGAATTCATGTTGTCAAACCAGGGCCCATCGGCGATCGTGGCGGGGTCGGCGCTGGCCCGGTGGCCGGCTCGTGCGCTCGGGGCGAGGGTGTGGGAGACCGGCCGCCCGCACCCGGCGAGACGCCGAGGGGACGTGGGATCATCACCAGCCTGAAGGGGTCGTCATGTCCTCCACTCCGGATCGCTCGCAGCAGGATCCGCTGGCCGCGCGGCTGGCGCCCCTCGAGGTGCTCGACACCGCGGGACGACCCCTCGCCGTGGGCACCCTCTGGGGCGACCGGACCCGGGTCCTGGCGCTGGTGCGCCACTTCGGCTGACTGCTCTGCCGCGAGCAGCTGGTGCAGCTGCGCGACCAGGCCCAGGCCATCGACCAGCGCGGCGCCGACGTGGCCGCCATCGGCACCGGCAGCCCCGAGCAGGCCGCCCGCCTGGCGCAGCAGCTGGAGCTGCCGTTCCCCCTGCTGGCCGACCCCGAGCGGCGGACCTACGCCGCACTGGGCACGCGGCGCAGCGTGATCGGCATCCTGCACACCGGCACGCTGAGGAGCGCGGTGCGCGCGTGGCGCCGGGGGCACCGGCAGGAGGGCGTGCAAGGCGACGCCATGCAGCTGGGCGGGGTGGTGGTCATGCGTCCGGGCGGCGCGGTGGCCATGATCCACCGCAGCGTCCACGCGGGCGATCACCCGGACATCGAGGCGATCCTCCGGGCGATCTAGCCGACCAGGCCGCCGTCCGGGTTCGGCCACCATCGGCACCAGGTCGACCGCCGTCAGGGTTCGGCACCATCGGCGCCAGGTCGACCGCCGTCCGGGTTCGGCCACCATCGGCGCCAGGCCCACCGGCGCCGCGGGCCGGCCGACGAGCGCCGCGGGCCGGCCGACGAGCGCCGCGGGCCGGCCGCCGCACGAGGCGTGCACGGCGGCCGGCGTGGGAGCCCATCACAGCGAGAAGTACTGCGACAGCTTGACCATGAAGATGTCCTCGCCGGGGGCGTCCACCAGCGCCTGCGCGTCGCGGCCGACGTCGAAGGAACCGGGATGCGCGTCGTCGAGGCGATCCTGGGTCCAGACGAAGAAGAACGTGCTGCCCGGGCCGTACTCCCAGCGCAGGACCAGGTTCACCTTCAGGGACTTGAGGTTGAAGTCGCGGTCGGGCAGCCGGAAGGCGTCGCCGCCGTCGGCGGGGGTGACCAGGTAGGGGTCGTCCTCGCCGGCCTCGTAGACCAGGTCCGAGCCGGAGTCCTGGCCGTAGCGGTGGAAGTCGAAGCTCGACGGCCGCGCCAGCTCCTTGAGGTCGGTGTAACGGCCGGAGGCGAAGAGCGGCTGGACGTAGGTCTGCAGGGTCAGGCGCGGGGTGAAGGTCCAGTCGATGCGCGTCTCCAGGCTGAACTGCCGGTACTCCAGGTCGGCGAAGATGTAGCGGTCGCCGAAGGTGGCCACGGCGGCCGGGTCGGCGACCTCGTCGTACCACTGGGCCACCTCCTGGTTCCAGCGGTAGCTGGGCCCCACGGCCAGGTGGAGCGACGGCGTGGGATCGAGGTCCAGGGTCACGCTGCCGCGGGCGTGGCGGTAGCCGCCGTCGTTCTCGGCGGCGCCCACGCTGGCGCTGACCACCCAGCCGCGGCGCGTGTCGGTCCGCAGGCTGAGGTTGGCCTCGCGGTGGTCGGGCATGCGCAGGATGGGCCCGCCGCGGGTGGCGCGCAGGGAGTTGTACTCGGGGTTGAAGAAGACGTTGGCGTCCAGGGACCAGAAGTTGGCCAGGGTGGCGAAGTACCACGCCCCGAAGCCGCCGATGTCGCGCGTGCCGCCGGTGTCCCAGGTCTGGTAGGTGGCCAGCATGAGGGTGTGGTTGCGCATGATGCGCCCCGGTTCGCGCCAGCTGTAGCCGCCCACCATCGAGGTGTTGATCACGTCGGTGACCGAGAGGAAGCCGAGGTCGTTGATCTCGAAGCCGGGCGAGGAGTAGCCCGCCGCCGCGTTGAAGCGCCAGTTGCCCGACTGCTTGTTCAGCGCCAGACGACCCCGCCAGCCGGTGAGCGAGGTGCGCGTGGGGTCGTAGTCGAGGTGGTCGGCGCCGGGGCGGTCGAAGTAGTGGCCGGGCGCGGTCTGCAGGTCGGCGATGGCCTCCTCGCTGCCGGTGACGCGGCTGAGCGCGAGGTTGCCCTTGAGGGCCCAGACGCCGTCCTGGTCCAGCTCGGTCCAGCCGTCGAGGCCGGCGGTGAGCGCGCGGCGATCCAGGGTGGCCTGGGCGATGGGGTCGTCCAGGTCGCGGACGGTGCCGGTGAGCATGGCGCCCAGGCCCCGGCTGCCGTCGGGGCGGGCCCAGCGGGCGCGGGCCACGGAGTAGCTGGTGAGCGGCTCGACCACCTGGCTGTGGTCGCGTCCGTCGGTGCGCAGGTGCGCCCTCTCGCGGGCGGTCACCGCCGACAGCGCGCCCACCTGGGTGTCGCCGATCTTGCCGCTGATCTTGGCCGCGCCCAGGATGGTGGTGTTCTGGGGGCGGTCGCTCCAGTCGGGACTGCCCTCGATGCCGATCTGCGGCGAGCGGCCGATGCGCCGGCTGTAGAAGGGCATGGTGCTCATCCAGTTGAAGTTCCAGTTGCTGTTGGTCCCGTCGGTCCCGAACTGGAAGATGCTGGCGTCCTCCACGAAGAACGGCCGGCGCTCCTGGAAGAAGGTCTCGTAGGCCGAGAGGTTGACCACCGCCGGATCCACCTCCACCTGGCCGAAGTCCGGATTCACCGTGGCGTTCATGGTCAGGTTGTTGGAGAGGGCGGCCTTCAGGTCGAGGCCGGCATTGCCGCTCCACTGGCCCTGGGAGCGGAAGGGGTCGTCCGGATCGGGGTCGAGCATCTCGTTCTTCAGCAGGCCGTAGGCGCGGACCTCGGCGCGGGCGCCGGGCTCGATGCCGCGGATGCCCACGAGGTCGGGGAAGCGCTTGCCGTAGCCGGCCTCGTCGCGGGGGTTGTGGAAGAGGTCGTACCGCTCGTGGGTGCGCAGGATGCGGCGCGAGACGTTGATGCCCCAGATCTGCTCCTGAGTGGCAGGGAACTTGAGCTGGGAGAAGGGGATGCGCATCTCCACGGTCCAGCCCTGCTCGTCGATCGCGGTGGCGGCCTGCCAGACGCCGTCCCAGGAGGAATCGCTCCAGCCGTCGTTGTAGAGCGCGGAGTCGCCGATCACGCCGAGGGGGTTGACGGAGAAGGAGAAGCCGGTGCGGTCGTCGTTGAAGGTGTCGAGGTTCACGAACAGCCAGTCCGAGGACGGCCAGCTATCGCGACGACCGAGCCGCGCGCTGATCGAGTCGGGCGCGGAGTCCTCGCAGCGGGCGGCGAGCAGGAGCGCCTGGTCGTCGTAGGCCACCCAGAACTCGGTGCGCTGGTTGGGGCGGGCACCGTTGACGGGGTCGTTCTGGATCAGGCGCGTCTCGCCCGGCCGCTGCCAGGCGGGGTCGTCGAGCTGGCCGTCGAGGGCGACGGGCTGCTGCAGGCGGACCGCGCGGATGACGGTGGGAGCGACGAGGGCGCCCAGGGTGGCGGGGTTCGTGGAGGCGGAGGTGCTGGAGGCGGAGGTGCTGGAGGCGGAGGCGGCACTCGCGCTCGTGGTCTCGGTGGCGGCCTCGGCCGCGCTCGCGCT
>JAASSM010000325.1 GCA_021767885.1 bacterium
TCGGCACCTTCTTCGGCACCGGCTACGCTCCCATCGCGCCCGCCACCGCGGGCAGCTTCGCCTACGGCCTGCTCTGGTGGGGGCTGTGGACCTGGCTGGGTCCCATCCCCCTCGGGGTGCAACTCCTGGCCCTGGCCGCGGTCACCGCCGTGGGCATCGCCGTCGCGGGCGCCCTCGAGCGCGAGCACGGCGAGGATCCCCACCTGTGCGTCATCGACGAGGTGGCCGGCATGCAGGTCACCTACCTCGGCCTGGCCGCCGGCCCCTGGGGCTGGCTCATGGGCTTCTTCTGGTTCCGCATCTTCGACATCCTCAAGCCCTTCGGCGTGCGCCGCCTGGAGCGGCTGGGTGGCGGCGGCGGTCTGGGCATCATGGCCGACGACCTCGGCGCCGGCCTCCTCGCCCTGCTGGCCACCCAGCTGACCGTCCGCATCCTGGGGTGGCAGTGATGAGCATCCAGCCGGTGCGCATCATCGCCGTGGGCGACGAGCTCCTGCTCGGGCGCACCTCCGACACCAACAGCACGCGCATCCAGCGCGCCCTGGCGGCCTTCGCGGCCGAGGTCCAGGACATCGCCGTGGTCCCCGATCGCGAGCCGGCCATCGCCGCGGCCCTCGACCGGACCGCCGCCGGCGACGTGGTCGTCCTCTGCGGGGGCCTCGGCTCCACCGCCGACGACCTCACCCGCGAGGCCATCGCCGCCTGGGCCGGCGCGCCGCTGGAGTACCGCGCCGACGTGGCGGCCGCCCTGGCCGAGCGTCGCAGACGCCGCGGGCTGGCCGCGCGCGTGGACGGCGACAAGCAGGCCCTGGTGCCCGCGGGGCTGCAGACGGTGGACAATCCGGTGGGGTCGGCCCCCGGGCTGGTGGGGGGCCTGCATGGCCGGCGGCTGGCCGTCCTGCCCGGCGTGCCGGCCGAGCTGGAGGCCCTCCTGCCCGGCGTGATCGCGGCCCTGCAGCGGCTGGGCGCGCTGTCCGCCGCCCGGCCGGGACGCCTGTGGCGGACGGCGCAGATGGCGGAGATGGCCATCGCCGGCCAGACCGAGCCGGTGCGGGCGCGTTACCCCGACCTGCGCTGGGCCTGGTGGCTGGTGGACTGGGGCGTGGACGTGCGGCTGGCCGCGGAGCCCGACCAGGAGCCCCAGCTCGCGGCGGCCGCGCGCGAGCTGGACCACCTGCTGGCGGACGTGACCTATGCCCGGGAGATGATCGCCCTGCCGCGGGTGATCCAGGATCTCTGCATCGCGCGCGGCCACACCGTGGCCGTGGCCGAGAGCTGCACCGGCGGCCTGCTGGGCGCCGCGCTCACCGGCGAGGCCGGCAGCAGCGCCTACTACCGGGGGGGCATCCTCGCCTACGCCGATGGCGTCAAGGCGGATCTGCTGCTGGTCGACCCCGCCGTCCTGGCCGACCACGGCGCGGTGAGCCGCCCGGTGGCCGAGCAGATGGCCCGCGGCGCACGCATGCGGCTGGGGACGGACTGGGCCGTGGCGGTCACCGGGATCGCCGGGCCCGGCGGCGGCTCGGACGCCAAGCCGGTGGGCACCACCTGGATCGCCGTGTCCGGGCCCGATGGTGTCCAGGCCGGGCTCTACCGCTATGGCGGGGACCGCGAGCGGAACCGCCACCTCGCCGCGGCAGGGGCGCTGGATGCGCTGCGCCGGGCGGTGGCCGGCGCGCCGGTGTTCCGGCCGGACCGGCTCAGCTGGGGCCGCGCCGGATGAGGCTCTTCGTGGCCGTCAACCCGCCGGAACGCCTGGTCCAGGACCTGGACACGAGGCTGGACACCGTGCGGCGCGCGGTGCGGATCGCCTGGACCACGCCACGGTCCTGGCATCTGACGCTCATGTTCCTGGGCGAGTGGCCGGCCCCGCGGGCCGCACCGCTGGCGGCGGCGCTGCAGACCGCCGTGGCGGCGTGCCCTGCCCCGGTGATCGCACCGGGAGCCGTGGGCGCGTTTCCCGATGCGCGCCGACCGCGGGTCCTGTTCCTGCATCTGGACGGCGGCGAGCGCCTCGAGCAGCTGGCCTGCACGGTGCGCGGAGCGGTGGACACGGTGTGGCCCGGAGGGCCCCAGGATCACCGGGCGTTCCGTCCGCACCTGACCCTCGCGCGCATCAAGCGCCCACTGCCCTCGGCACAGCGGGCGATCCTCGCGGATCTCGACCTCGGCTCCTGGCCGGCCTTCACGCCGCCCGCCGCGCACCTGCTCGCCAGCGAGCTGCATCCCGCCGGCGCCCGGCACACCGAGGTCGCCCGTCTGCCGCTGGCGGGGTGAGCGGCCCGGCGCGATGGCCCTGCCCGGGGGTGGCGAAAAAACGACGAAAGTGCTTGCTGCCCGGGTGGCGCTCGTGCTATCTTGCGGCGCGGGTCGTCCCCGGCCCGTCCGCGCACCCGCATCCCGTCCCACAGGAGAGACCCCATGGCGCAGAATCGTGACGACAGGACCAAGGCCCTGGACCTGACCCGGGCCCAGATCGAGAAGCAGTTCGGCAAGGGCGCCATCATGCTGCTCGGCGAGAACCGCATCTACGACGAGATCGACGCGGTCTCCACCGGCAGCCTGGCCCTGGACATCGCCCTGGGCGTGGGGGGCCTGCCCCGCGGGCGCGTGGTGGAGATCTACGGACCGGAGGGTAGCGGCAAGACCACCGTCGCGCTGAGCGCCGTGGCCAACATGCAGAAGACCGGCGGGGTGGCGGCGTTCGTGGACGCCGAGCACGCGCTGGATCCCATCTACGCCCGCAAGCTCGGCGTGGACATCGACAACCTGCTGGTCTCCCAGCCGGACACCGGCGAGCAGGCCCTGGAGATCACCGAGATGCTCGTGCGCTCGGGCGCGGTGGACATCGTGGTCGTGGATTCGGTGGCCGCCCTGGTGCCCCGGGCGGAGATCGAGGGCGAGATGGGCGATCAGCACGTGGGCCTGCAGGCGCGGTTGATGAGCCAGGCGCTGCGCAAGCTCACCGGCGCCATCTCCAAGACCAATACCCTGGTGGTCTTCACCAACCAGATCCGCATGAAGATCGGCGTGATGTTCGGCAACCCCGAGACCACCACCGGCGGCAACGCGCTGAAGTTCTACAGCTCCATCCGCCTGGACATCCGGCGCACCGGGGCGATCACCCAGGGCGAGGACGTCATCGGCAACCAGGTGCGGGTCAAGGTGGTCAAGAACAAGGTGGCCCCGCCCTTCAAGAAGGCCGAGTTCGACATCCTCTACGGCCAGGGGATCAGCAAGGAGGGCGACCTCATCGATCTGGGCGTCGGGGCGGGCGTGATCCAGAAGAGCGGGGCCTGGTACAGCTACGGCGACGAGCGCCTGGGCCAGGGGCGCGAGAACGTGCGCACGTTCCTCAAGGAGAATCCGGACCTCTACGAGAACCTCGCCACCCAGGTCTTCGAGCACTACGGCATCCGCCGCAAGCACGGCGGGGCCGGTGCCGAGCCGGTGGCCCAGCCCGGCGAGGAGGTCCCGGCCGATGGCGCCTCCGGATCCTCCGACAAGACCCGCGCGTCCGACCGGTCGCGGGTGGCGGGCGCCTGAGCGGCGTGGAACCCGCGCCGGAACGCACCCTGGTCCGCGTGCGCGAGGAGCCCGGTGCGGTGATCCTCGAGCTGGACGGCGGCGAGACCCTCACCATTGCGCCCGACGCGGTCCCGGCCGGACTGCCCGACCCGGGGGGGAGCCTGAGCTCCCCCCTGGTCGCGTCGTTGCGGGATGCGGCGGCGCGCAAGGAGGCCGCGCGGCGGCTGTTCGAGCTGCTCGACCGTCGGCTCTGGACCACGGCCCGCCTGCGGCGGAAGCTCCTGGCGGAGGATCTGCCCCCCGAGGCGGTGGACGCGGTCCTCGCGCGAGCCGAGGCCCAGGGGCTGCATTCGGATCGCCAGTACGCCCAGGCCTTCTGCCGCGACACGCTGCGGCGCA
>JAASSM010000326.1 GCA_021767885.1 bacterium
CGTGACGCCGAGCGTCCGGCCGGGTCCCCCCCGGCCGCCGCCGAGGCGGACCGCGAGCAGGTCGAGTCCGGGCAGACCGGCGCCGCGGACGCGGCGCGCCCGGTGGGCGATCCGGATGGGGATGCCCTCGCCGGCGACGACGGGGTTCCCGGCGCCGCCGCGACCGACGCGCCGGCCCGCGAGCTGACCGCCGGGGACTACCTCGAGCCGGTGGGCGGCGATGCCGTGGAGGATCTGGTCACCGTCCGCACCCCGCGCTACGAGATCACCCTCGCCGAGCGCGGCGCCCGCGTGACCAGCTGGAAGGGACTGAGCTACAGTGACGGCCAGGGCGGGGCCGTGGAACTCCTCCCGCAGGGCGACGCCAGCGTCCCCTACGGGATGGACGCGGTGGTCTTCGGGACCACCGACCTCGAGCTCGGGCGCAAGCTGTTCACCGCCGACGCGCCCGGCACCATCGAGGTGAACGAGGGGACCCGCAGCGTCACCTTCCGGTGGCGCACCGCGGGCGACCTCGAGATCCGGAAGGTCTACACCTTCGACGCCGAATCCTATTCCATCACGCTGGACCTGGAGGTGGCCGCCGTCGGACCGCAGGCCGCGACGGCGCGCACCATGCTGGGCGACCCCCGGCAGGTGCGTTTCGGCTGGCCCCAGGGCATCGCCAGCACGGAGGGGGACGATCGCCTCGAGCAGGCGGCGTTCCGTTCCTTCGCCATGGTGGGGGAAGATCTGGAGATCAAGAAGCGAGGCGGCCTGGAGAAGGACGTGGAGAAGGTCGAGTTCTTCGACAGCGGCCTGATCGGCTTCGCGGGTGTCCAGAACAAGTACTTCACCATCGTGGGCCTGCCGCGAGGCGAGGATCCCGGGGCGCGCACCGGCTCGGTGCTGCTCTCGGGGGACCAGACGCGCAACCTGCAGACCTGGTCCATCGCCCTCGATTCGCGACCCGGAGGCGGCGACACCCTCGGTGGCGCCGACCTCACCCTGTACATCGGTCCTCAGGAGCAGGACCGTCTCAAGGCCTTCGGGGTGGGTCTGGACAAGACCATGGATCTGGGCTGGGCCCTGTTCCGACCCCTCACCGAGGCCACGCTCTGGATCATGGACCAGATGCGCCGGGTCATCCCCAACTACGGGGTGATCATCATCCTCTTCTCGGTGCTCACCAAGGTGGCGTTCTACCCCCTGACCCGCACGAGCACCCAGTCGATGAAGCGGATGCAGCAGCTGCAGCCGAAGATCAAGGAGCTCCAGGAGAAGTACAAGGGGAACCAGGAGAAGCAGAGCAAGGCCATGATGGAGCTCTACCAGAAGGAGAAGGTCAACCCCATGGCGGGTTGCCTGCCCCTCCTGCTGCAGATGCCCGTCTTCGTGGCCCTCTACCAGGCGCTCGCACACACCATCGCGCTACGCAACACGCCGTTCTGGCTGTGGATCGACGACCTCTCCCAGCCGGATGCGCTCTTCTCCCTGGGGTTCTCGCTACCCTTCCTGGGCTCCGATTTCAACCTGCTGCCCCTGCTGATGACGGCGACCATGGTCCTCCAGATGCGCATGACCCCGACCGCACAGCCCTCTGGCCAGCTGGCCATGATGAACACGCTGATGCCGGTCATCTTCCTCTTCTTCTTCTATCAGATGCCGTCCGGTCTGGTGCTGTACTGGCTGGTCAACAACGTGGTGACCATCTATCAGACGTGGCGAATCCACAAGACGGCGGTGCCTGAGGGAGGTCAGCAGACATCATGAGCGAATCCATGGAGAGCACGGGCAAGACCGTGGACGAGGCCATCCGCGAGGCATTGCTGCGGATGGGCCTGCGCCGCGAGGAAGTGGACATCACCATCCTGCAGCGCGAGCGCGGCGGCCTGTTCGGCCTCGGCCGGCGGCAGGCCGTGGTGCGGGTGGAGAAGACGTCCGGCCGCCGGCGTGGCGAGGGCGACGACCGCAGCCGTGGCGAGGATCGTGGCGGCCGCGGCGGTCGGTCCGGTGGCCGGTCCGGTGGTCGGTCCGGTGGCCGCAGCAGCGGCGGTGGCGAGGGCGTCCGCCTCGACGACGGCGAGGATCGCGAGGAGCGTCGGCGCAGCTCGCGGCGTCGCGGTGGCCGGGGGCGGGGTCGTCGCCGGGAGGACGGCGACGGGGACCAGGCCCAGGAGCAGAAGCAGGAGGCCCGATCCGGTGGCCGGTCCGATGATCGCCGCGATGACGACGGCGGCCGGGAGGACGGCGACCGTCGCCGCGGCCGTCGCCGCCGTCCGCGCCGTCGTCGCAAGAAGGATGACGACGCGGTGACGGCCGACGCCCAGGGTGGCGAGCGGAACGGCGGGGGCCGCGATCGCGCCCGCGACCAGGATGGTGGCGATCAGCAGCGGTCCGGTGATCAGGAGCGAGGCCGGGACCGCGGCCGCGAGCGTCGCGACGAGCCCGCGGCCGACGCCCGTGAGGGGCGGGAAGAGTCCCGCGACCGGACCCGGGACCAGGCCCGCGAGGAATCCCGGCAGCAGGCCCGGCAGGACTCCGGACCCGAGGCCCGCGAGCCTCGCGAGTCCCGTGACCAGACCGCGGAGACGGCGCCCGCCGGGACGGCCGACGCCGGATCCGGAACCGGCGAGGAGCGGCCGGCGTCGCGGCCGGAGCGGTCGGCCACGCCCGAGGCCGCCGACGAGGATCAGGTCCTCGCCGTGGACGTGAAGGCCGCGGCCCGGGTGCAGCCGTTCGGCGCCGCGGATGCGGCCGACGTGCCCGCGCTGCTGGAGAAGGTGGCCGCGGGCCTCATGGTCAAGTGCGGCTTCGTCAGCCGCGCCCAGGTCCAGGAGGGCGAGTACCACCAGGTCAAGCTGGTGGTGGACGACCGCTCCGCCGCCGTGCTCATCGGTCGCCACGGCCAGACCATCGAGGCGGTGGACCTGCTGGTGCAGCAGATGGCCAGCCGCGCGGTGGGCGACCGCGTCAACCTCAACCTGGACATCAACAACTACCGCGCCCGGCGCGACGACGGCCTGATCATGCGGGCCCGCAACGCCGCCGCGGAGGCCCGCAACACCGGCCAGAAGGTGGAGCTGCCGCCCATGCATCCGCGGGAGCGGCGGGTGGTGCACCTGGAGATCGTCGACCTCGACGACGTGGCCACCTACACGGTGGACGGCCCGGACGGCAAGTACGTGGTGGTCTGCCCGGCGGACCAGGTGCCCGCCGAGCATCGCCAGGTGGCCGACCGCGGTCGGGACGACACCGGCGAGGGCGGCGACGCGGCCGGGTCCGGCCCCGTCGCGGAGGCGGCGGCCAGCGCGGGGGCGGCGGAGACCGCCACCCGCAGCGCCGGCGCGGCCAGCCTGACCGACGACGATGACGACGAGGAGCCCGCGGCCCCGGTCGACATCGACGACGACACGGACGACGCGACCGACGACGACACCGACGACGACGCGCGCGGCCAGCGCTGAGCCGGCGTCCGTCGGCCATCGCGCCGGACCCGACGAGGGGCCGCGTCCATCGGGGCGCGGCCCCTCGCGTCGCCGGCGCGGGAGGATGGGCATGCTGGAGACCGGGACCATCGTCGCCGTGGTGACACCCGAGGGCCGGGGTGGCCTGGCCGTGGTCCGCCTGAGCGGACCGCAGGCCCTGGACATCGGCCGCCGCCTGCTGCCCGACGGCGCCCTGGCCGCGCCGGTGAGCAGCCACCGCGCCCGGCTGGCCTGGATCCGCTGGCCGGCCGACGCCACCGTGGTCTTGCCCGGCGGCGCCGTGCCCGCGGCGGGCGAGGCCCTGGACCAGGCGCTGGTCCTGCCGCTGTGCGCTCCCCACAGCTACACCGGCGAGGACACGGTGGAGTTCTTCTGTCACGGCGGGCCGGTCCCCGCCCGCCTGGTGATGGCCGCCTGCCGTGCGGCCGGCGCCCGGGCGGCCGGGCCGGGAGAGTTCACC
>JAASSM010000327.1 GCA_021767885.1 bacterium
CCCGTGCTCCTGCATGGTCTGCACCACCAGCTCCTCGAATGCCGCCTGCTGCTCCTGGAGCTCCGGATTGGCCTCCATGGCCGCCTGCTGGACCGCGCCGAGACGCTGCTGCAGCTGCTGCAGGCGCATCTGCTCCTGCGACGGCTGCTGCTGCATGGGCGGCATGGTCTGTCGGGGCGTCTGGGGCTGCGGCTGCTGGGGCGGCGGCGTCTGCGCCAGCGCGCCGGTGGCCAGCATGCCGAGCGCGACCAGGGCCAGGGTGGAGACCAGGGCCAGGATCCGCACGGTCCGCGGCACCGTCCGGGTCACCGGCAGGGCGCGGGCGGTGGCGGCGGCCCGCTTGCCGGCGCCGTCGGCGCGATGGCTGGAGTGGGCGGGATGGGGGCGGTCGACGGGAAGACGGTGGGTCTGTCGCATGCGGGGATGAGCTCCTCCGAGGTCGGCCGGGGTGCAGCCGGCGTGGGACGTTCCGCTCGCCGCCACGGGCACCGATCCGGCGCCGCGGCGCGGGTCGGCACGCCGTCAGTGAACCTGGTCGGACACCGCGCGGCGCCCTTTGTTCCCACGCAACACGTGATCGGCGGCCGCGTCCACCCTGCCGGGTGATCGCGGCCGCCGGATCGCGGCGCAGGCGAGGCGGGTTGCTGGAGCCGGGCGCCTCGCTGGAGCCGGGCGCCCCACCGCAGCGGGCGCGCCCGCTCGCGGCGCGGTGGTCCTACTGGAACAGCGTCTTGACGTCCGTCAGGGTGACCTGCTCGGTGCGGACCACGTTGAGGGAGTACTCCACCACGAAGGCCTTGAGGTTCAGGCTGTGGTGGTCGTTCCAGAAGCCGTCGCCCCAGAGCTGGAAGTTGAGGAACATCTCGGCGTAGTCCTCATCGTAGTCGTTGGGCTCTCCCTCGTCCCAGTTGGTGAACTCCCAGGCCTCGTCCGTGACCCAGAACCAGTTGTCGGCCGGCGGGCTCTGGTCGGAGTTCTGGTAGCCGCCCAGCCAGGGGTCGCCCAGCGGCGTGTCCTGGTTGCCGCCCACCACGAACCAGAAGACGAAGTCGTTCTCCTCCTGGGAGGTGATGGTGGCCAGGTGGCCGGGGCGGTTCATGTGCATGCGCTGTTCGGCCAGGTACTCGGCGTCGTGCCAGGTGACCGGGGTCTCGACCAGCTCGTAGTAGTGGCCGTTGCCCTCCCAGTAGACGGGCTCGGCCAGGGCCGCGGCGGTGCCCAGCACCAGGATCAGCGCGGCCAGGAACATGACGCGGTGGCAAGCAGCCATGGGTCCCTCCCTGAAGGTTGACGACACCGGACGCGAGGCGTCCACGGGACACGATGGGTCCTGGCGTCGAGCATCGCCACCATGATAACACAGGTGGTAAGAAATTTGCCACCCCGAAAGCGCGGCAGGACGCCCGACGCGGGGCTGGGACCGGACGCGCCGCGACTCAGCCGCGCGCCGGCGCGCGGCCGAACACCAGGCCCAGCTGGGCGGCCAGGCCGTCCAGCTCGCTGGCCTGCTCGCTGACCACGTCGGTGCCGTCGGGGCCGCCGTCGGCGTAGAGCAGGGCCACCACGCCGTCGGGCGTGCGCACCGGGGCGGCGGCGAAGCCCTGGCACCGGGCTCGCGCGAGGAACTCGGCGCCCACGAGGTCGCCGTAGGCGGCCGAGCGGGCGTCGGGCACGTGCAGGGTGCGCTGCTCGAGCACGGCCAGGGCCAGGGCTCCGGTCTCCCGCCGCAGGGGCAGGTCCAGCCCCCGGGCCAGGTTCCCGGCGCCGGGCCCGGACCAGGCCCGGGCCTGCAGGCGGCGGCCGCGGCGGTCGATGCGCAGCAGGACCACGCGCTCGAAGCCCAGGATGTCCACGGCCGCTTGCAGGATGCGGTCGCGGAGATCGGCGGGGTCGTCCCCGCGGGCGAGGCCGCTGCCGATGCGCTGGTAGAGCGCAAGCTGGTCGGCGGTGCGGCGCGCCAGCTCGTGGGGCGAGAGCTGCGGCGGCGCCACCGACGCGCTGCCCTCCACGTTGATCACCGCACGGTAGGCGCCCAGGTCCGCGGGCTCCACCCCCAGGCCACTGGCCAGGTCGACGACCTCGGCCTCCAGGGCGGCGAAGAGATCCTCCTGGCGGGCCGAGGGGATGCCCAGGCTGCGCATGGCCTGACGGACCAGCTTCTGCAGCTTCTCCGGCTGCTGGCGGCCGTCGGCGCCATGGGCGATGGCATTGGCGAAGACCAGCACCGCGAGGGCCGGATCCAGGCTCCGGGGCGGTGCGAAGGGGTCGATGTCGTGATGGTCGCCGATGAGGTTCTGCAGGTCCTCCGGCAGCTGCCAGCGCTGGGCGAGGCGGCGGCCGGCGCGGTCGTGGGTCAGGCCGAAGTGGCGGCGCTCGGCCGACAGGCGGGAGACGCCGCAGTTGACGTCGTGCTGGACCGCGTCCATGGCGCGGGGAGAGCACTCGCAGAGGACCACCTTGCCGATGTCGTGGACCAGGCCGGCCACGAACGCCTCCTCGGGCCAGACGCGGCCGCTGGCCTCGGCCAGGAGCTGGGCCACGCCCGCGGCCACGAGCGAGTGGCGGGCGATGTCGCCCAGCAGCGGCGAGCGCGAGAGCTTGCTCATCATGTCGAACACCGAGAGGCCCAGGGCGAGCTTGCGCACGGTCTCGAAACCCATGACCACCACCGCGCGATGGACGGTGCGGATGCGCTCGTGCTCGCGGCGCTGGTAGAGCGCGCTGTTGACCACCTTGAGCACGCGCAGGGTCAGGGCCTGGTCGCGGAGGATCACGTCGGCGAGGTCGGTGGCGCTGGAGCGGTCGTCGGTGGCCACCTGCTGGATGCTCAGCAGGGTGCGGGGCAGGCTGGGCAGGTCGCCCATGGTCTCGATCTGGGCGAAGACGTCGGCGGAATTCAGGCTCGTGGCGGTGAGGCTCACGGGGCGCTCCCGGGTGCGGGGACGGATCAGGACGCGTGTTCCGGAGCATCGGCCGGGATCGGCGGGGGTTGACCGGCGGATGCCCTGGATGCCGCGGAGGCGAGGGCGGCCACGGAGGCGTCGTGGGGGCGGTGGAACGGAGCTTGCGTCCGCGGGGGCAGGGGGCGCATCATGGCACGGTGCGGCCCCGGATCGCGTGGGCCCTCGCCCGCCGCTCGTCTCGACCTCCGGCCATGGAACTCGATCGGTGACCACCCGCCGCCGCCAGCATCATGCCGCCGGGGCCCCGGCCCGGCCAGGGCTCCCGCCAGGGCGCCCGCCAGGGCGCCCGCGAGCGCTCCCGCGAGCGTCCTGGACAGGACGCCCGGGGCCGGTCCGCGCCGCGGCGCGCCTGCTCGCTGCCGTCGTGGTCGCCGGGCTGGTGGGCGTGCCGGCGTCCGCGGGCGCGTTCACCTATCCCTGCCACCGCTACGACGAGGCCTCGGGATTGCCCGCCAGCACGGTGCATGGCGTGGCCCAGGACCAGCAGGGCGCGCTCTGGTTCGCCACCCGCACCGGGCTGGCCCGTTACGACGGCCGCGACTGGACGGTCCACGGCATGGCCGACGGCCTGCCGGCCACGGCCTGCCGGGACGTGGCCGTGGGGTCCGATGGGCGGGTATGGGCCCTGGCCGGCATGGCGCCACCACAGCTCGCCGTACTCGAGGCCGGAGGCTGGCGGACCATCGCCGGCCCGTCCTGGCTCGCGCCGTCCCACGGGGCGGTGACCATGGCGGTCGGCGCGACCGAGGATGGCGGCACGCTGGTCGCGGTGGTCTGCGAGGGTGGCGTGGTGGTGGTCCGCGACGGCGATCGCTGGCATCCGGCCTTGATGCCGGACGCGCCGCTTCCCGTGACCCACGTCGCCTGGCAGGGACGGACCCTGGTCCTGAGCACGGCCCGGGGGCTGCTCCTGGCCGACTGGCAGGGCGCCCGGACCGAGGTCCGGGCCGTGGCCGG
>JAASSM010000328.1 GCA_021767885.1 bacterium
GTCCGGCCGTCCGTCCTGGCGGCGCCGTGGTCTGCGATCACCGCCGGGCGCGGCGGCTACTCCTCGCTCAGCTCGCGGACCGCGGCGAGGATCTCCTCGTTCTTGAAGGGCTTGCGGATGGCGCGGTCGGCCCCGAGGAGGCGGGCGGAGTGGAGGTAGTTCTCCGGGGTGGACCGGCCGCCGCCACTGATGGCGATCACCTTGAGCTGGGGATGCTCGCGCCGCAGGTCGAGGATGGTCTCGATGCCGTCCTTCTCGGGCATGATGATGTCCGTGATCACCACCTGGGTGGGGTGATCCCGGAACGTGGCGACGCCGTCGCGGCCGTTGGCGGCGGCGGTCACCTCGTGGCCCGCACGGCTGAGGACGGCCACCAGGTAGTCGCGCACTTCTTGATCGTCTTCGATAACCAGGACGGTGGCCATGGCCATTGCCTCCGCAGATTCAGTTGCGATCGGATCCGGTCTCCTCCACCCCGCGGGGCGGGCCGACGATGTCGTGCACCGCGGCCACCAGCGTTCCCGGCGCGATGGGCTTGCCGAAGACCCGGTCGGCGCCGCAGAGCTCGGCGGCGTTCAGGTACGTCCGGTTGCTGCCCCGAGCCCCGCCGCTGATGGCGATGACCGCCACCTCGGGATGCTCGCGTCGGAGCTCGATGATGGTCTCGAGCCCCTCCTTCTCGGGCATCACGAGATCCGTGATCACCAGGTCCACCGTCGCCCGCCGGCAGGCGTGGATCCCCTCCCGGCCGTTGGCTGCGGCCACCACGTGGTAGCCGGCCCGACGCAGCGCGGTGGCGAGGAACTCGCGCACGTCGGGTTCGTCGTCGATCACCAGGATCTTCGGCATGCTGCTCCCACGACCGGCGGCTCGCTGTCGCCACGGTGCCTCGCCGCTGAGGGTCCCGACCGGCCCCGGTGGGTCGAGGCGCCCGGCCGGCATGAACGCACCGATCCTAGCGGTCGGGGCGGGAATTGCCAACTCGAAATCCCCGCGGACGGCCAGCCTGGCCTTGCCACGGTCGCTGCACCGGGTATGCTACGGACCGCGCGCGAACGGGCGAAGCGAGGAGATCTTGGCGACCTTTCTCGGCCATGAACTGGTGATCCTGGCCCTGCTCACCCTGGCCGGCCTGCTCGGCGGCGAGGGCGCCAAGCGCCTGCACCTGCCCGCGGTCACCGGCCAGATCCTGGCGGGCGTGCTCCTCGGGCCCTCGCTCCTGGGGGTGTTCTCCCACGACACCACCGTGGCGCTGGCGCCGGTGATCGACTTCGCCCTCGGGCTGATCGCCATGGCGGTGGGCAGCCACCTCTACATCCACCGCCTGAGGACCGCGGCGCCGCGCCTGGGGCGGCTGGTGCTGGCCGAGGCGCTCCTGCCGCCGGTGCTGGTCTCGGCCGCCGTCCTGCTGCTCGACCTGGGGAACTGGCAGTTCGCGCTGCTGCTGGGCACCCTGGCGGTCTCCACCGCCCCGGCGACCATCGTGGCGGTGGTCAAGGAGACGCGGTCGCGCGGGCTGTTCGTCTCCACGCTCATGGCGGCCGTGGCGCTCAACAACATCGCCTGCATCACGCTCTTCGAGATGGCCTTCACGGCGGTCCGGGTGACCACCGAGGCGGCCGGTGGCGGCCTGGGGCCGGTGCTGATGGCCCCGCTGCAGCAGGTGGCGGGGGCGCTGCTGGTCGGTGGCGGCGTCGGCGCCGTGACCGCGGCCATGAGCCAGCACGTCTACGCCCCGGAGAAGCTCGCCACGGTGTCGCTCATCGCCCTGCTGGTGGCCGTGGGCGTGGCCGACGCCATGGGCGTCTCCTCCCTGCTGACCTGCCTCTTCCTGGGGGCGACCCTGGCCAACCTCGCCCACGAGAAGGAGGAGGTGGGGCACCGGGCGTTCGCCGCCTTCGAGCCGGCCATCCTGGCGGTGTTCTTCACCGTGGCCGGGCTGGAATTCAACCTGGAGTACCTGGCGCCGGCCGGCCTGGTCTCCCTGGTGGTGATCCTGGCGCGCGCCGCGGGCAAGGTGGGCGGGGCCTGGCTCGCCATGGCCATGTCCACGGCTCCACGGTCGTTGCGGGAGAACCTGGGCCTGGCGCTCATCCCGCAGGCCGGGGTGGCGGTGGCGCTGCTGCTGAAGGTGCGGGAGAGCCCGCTCTACGACACCGTGGGCGAGCTCTTCCTCGCGGTGGGCGTCACCACCGTGGCGCTCAACGAGATCCTCGGCCCGTTCACCGCGCGCTGGGCGCTGCGGCGGTCGGGCGATCTGGGCAAGGATCGGCCCCGGCTCATCGACTTCCTGCACGAGTACAACATCGTCACCGACTTCCGGGCCGCGACCAAGGCGGAGGCCATCACCGCCCTGGTGGACCTGCTGGTCCGCAGCAATCGCCTGACGGGCGTCGATCGGGAGGACCTGGCCGCGGAGGTGATCCGGCGCGAGGAGGCCATGTCCACGTGCATCGGCCGGGGACTGTTCGTCCCGCATGCCGAGTTCGAGGGGGTCTCGCAGATGGTGGGCGTGATGGCCATCAGCAGCGAGGGCCTCGGCTTCGAGACGCCCGACGGCCTGCCCGTCCACTGCATCGCCCTGCTGGTGGTCCCGCCGCACGAGCGCAAGCGGCACCTGGAGGTGCTGGCGGCACTGGCGCGGTCGGTGGGGTCGGATCCGGACATCCAGACCCAGCTCTACCATGCCCACAGTCCGGCGCATGTCTGCGAGATCCTCCACGCGGAGGAATTCGAGGATTACAACTACTTCCTGGAGGAGGAGCCGGCCTGAACCGCCCGGCATGAGGCGTCCAAGAGAGCCGCGGCAACCCCGACCGGCGATCCTGCGTCCTGGGGCATGTCGAGATTGCAACCCCGGCCGGCGCCACGCGTAGTCGGCCTCCGGTATCCCGGCCACCTCCTCGATCGGAGCCGCGACCGATGAGCGAACAGCCCCGCGTGACCATCCGGGTGGAGGACCTGACCTTCGCCTATCGCCGCGACCCCGTCCTGCAGGACGTGAGCTTCGAGCTCGCGCCCGCGGCCGTGGGCCTGCTGGGGCCCAACGGCTCGGGCAAGACCACCCTGCTGCGTGCGCTCATGGGCCAGATCCCGGTGGCCGCGGGCCGGGTCCACGTGGGCGGGCGCGACATGGCGCGCCAGGCCCGGCAGGGCCGCGCCCAGCTGGGCTGGATGCCCGAGCGCGGGGGCATCATCCCCGGCTTCAGCGGCGTGGCGCTGGTGGCGTACCTTGGCGAGCTGGCCGGCATGCCCCGCCAGGACGCCATGCAGCGCGCGCACGAGGTGCTGCACTTCGTGGGCCTCGGCGACGAGCGCTACCGCCCGTGCGAGACCTACAGCCAGGGCATGCGGCAGCGGTTGAAGCTGGCCAGCGCCCTGGTCCACGATCCTCGCTGGCTGCTGCTGGACGAGCCCACCAGCGGCCTGGACCCGGGCGGCCGGGCCGACATGCTCGAGCTCGTGGCCGACCTCGCCGGCCGCAAGGGCATGGGCGTGATCCTCTCCACCCACCTGCTGGCGGACGTGGAGGCGGTCTGCCAGGAGATCCTGGTGCTGCGCCGCGGGCGGCTCCTGGACCGCAAGGCCGTCTCCGGACGCGATGCCACCGGCCGCCACGCCTTCGAGATCACCGGCTTCGGCGACGAGGCGGCCTTCCTCGCGGGCCTGCGGCGGCTGGCGGTGAGCGTGGAGCAGGACGGCCGCCATCTCACCGCGCTCATCGACCTGGACACGCTGCCGGCCGGCGACGGGCCGCCCACCGCCCGGGCCGTGCGGCAGCTGCTGGAACTGGCCGCGGCCTGCGATTACGCGCCGCGCCGTCTGCGCCGCCGCCCGGTCACCTTCGCCGACCAGTTCCACGACCTCATCCACCAGGAGGAGAGCTGATGCCGGTCCACGAGCGAGGCTACACCCA
>JAASSM010000329.1 GCA_021767885.1 bacterium
CGCCTTGTCAGTCGCCGGCGCGGCGCCTATCGTCCGTTGATGCCCCCACCCGAGGAGACGCCATGCCCCGGATCACGCTCCGGTCCCTCGTAGCCGCCGCGGCGGCGCCCGGCCTGATCGCCGCGCTGCTGGCCCTCGCCAGCTGCGAGGCGGACGACGGCACCACCGCCGGCACGGTGGCGGTTCCCGTGACCCGCGTGGTCTCGGTGACCCGCACCGAGCCCATGTCCCTGCCGGGCCAGGGCCTGCCCGCGCGGACGGACACGGTGACGCTGTGGCTGGGCCCGGGCATCGCCCGCCGCGACAACGCCGAGGGCACCTTCCTGGTGGATGCCACGCGCGATCTCCTGGCCTTCGTCGACCACGACGCGCGCACCTGGACGGTGCAGACCGCCGCGCAGGTGCAGCGGCAACTGGCCGCCCTGGCGGCCGACACCCTGGGCGCCACCCCCAGCCCCGGCTCTCGCGACCAGCTGGAGCGGCTGCGCAGCCTGCTGCGGGTGGCCGCCCGCGTCACCGACACCGGCGAGACCCGGCAGATCGCGGGCCATCGCTGCCGGCGGTGGATCGTGGAGCAGCAGCTCGGCGCCCAGGAGATCACCACCGAGGTGTGGCTGACCGGGGAGCTGGACGTGGACTACGCGCTGCTGCACCAGGTGACCCGGCCGGCCATGGCCGTCCTGCCCGGCGGTGAGCAGGCCCTCGCCGAGCTCTCCCGCCTGCGCGGGGTCCCGGTCCGCAGCACCAGCCTGATCCGCGCCCTCGGACGCCGCGGCCGCACGCAGACCGAGCTGCTGTCGGTGGAACGCGAGACCGTCCCCCCGGCGCACTTCGCCCCCCCGCCGGGTTACACGCAGACGGGTCGGGCGCTGGCCGACACCGTCGCCGGGGAGGTCCTGCCCGGGCGGGCGGTGCCGCCGGACGGTCCCGGGGAGTTCCCTGGCCTCGACCACCGCTGAGGGACGAACTCCTGGCTGGAACTCGCCCTTCCAGGGGCAAGGGGAAAGGAGCCGGATCGACCGGCTCCCTGGGGGCGATCATCCTTCTCCGGGGTACAGCTCAGAACTTGAACCAGACCGACGTGGTGTACCGCTGGCCGGTGAGGTCGTCGTCGGCGCCGACGTCGGTGGCGAAATGCGCCACCTCGACGCCCCAGCCGAAGTACGCATTGACGTGGTACTTGAGGTTGGCGAAGAGCACGGTGTTCTTCAGATAGGCCGGGAAGGAGGCCGGCTCCGACGGCTCGCCGCGGCTGGCGACGCGCAGGTCGTCGTCGTCGGGGTCGTCGAGGCCCAGGCCACCGTTCAGCTCCACCGCAGCGGAGGGGCGCGCGCGCAGGCTCGCGAAGCCACCGACGCTGGCGATGGCCAGGGCCCCGTCGGGATGCTCGGGGTTGTAGTCGAAGCCGTGGTGCACGAACTCGCGGCCCACGCCCTCGCCCACGTAGACCTCGGCGGTGAGCGTGAAGACGTCGCCCAGCGGCAGGACCAGCTCGCCAGCCACGAGGTAGGGGGCATGGTCGGCGTCGTCGACGGTCACCGAGCGGTAGCCGCTCCCCAGGGCGACGAGGCTTCCGGCGCCGAGCAGGTCATGGCCGGCCACGCGGCCCACCACCCACGGCATGATCTCCTGCTGCTCCTGGGCGTTGGAGATGCGGTGCTTCAGGGCGCCGGCCAGGAGTTCCCAGTCTCCGGTGCGATGGCGGACCGTCAGCTGCGGGGTGCGGTGCCACAGGTTGCCGGCCCACGACAGGCAGCCGAAATCCAGGGTCCCCGGGTGCAGCTGGGCCACGGGCACCCAGTCCTGGCCGCCGCGGATGGTCCAGCCGTCGTCGCTCCGCGCCTCGGCGTACCCCAGCCGGAGCCTCGGCAGCAGGTTGTTGCTCGCGTTGGCGCCATAGAAGTCCAGCTCGAGCACCGCGCGATAGGTCCAGTCGCCCTCGGCGTGGCTGGCGGCGAAGCCGAGCCTGGCCTCGCGGGGATTGAAGTTCAGCTCCTCCTCGGTGTCGTCCACCAGGTAGGACATGAACTCCTGCGCCTGCAGGGCGGTGTCGTAGTGGGTATTGAACACGGCACGGCCCCAGACGGCGACGTCGACCTTGCTGGTCAACGGGCCGGCGGCCGTGGAGCCGACGAGAAGGACCGTCACCAGGAGCAGGACGGCGAGAGCGCAGGGCAGAGAGGCGTCGGGGCGGGACATGGCGACCTCCGGCGATGTGAGTTCCGCGGATCGGAATTACAGAGGTCCTTATCGCCCACCGATGGCCGGACCTGAGTCCGGATCGCGCGTCTCGCGGGGTTGTCCTCTCGTGCGGTGTTGTCCCGGTGATCCGGTGGGTGTTCTCTCGCATCTGGTCGTGCTATACTCGTTCTCGATAACCAGCGTCCCGCATCGCCCGGTCGTCCGGGCGTCCGCATTTCCTCGCAAGGAGCCAGCATGCGACATCCGAGGCCCCTGCTCGTGGTCCTGGCAGTCCTCGCCCTCGCGGCGGCGGCCCCGGCCCAGGAGCCCACCCTCGCCTGGTCGGAGCTTCACGATGGTGGCGCGGCCCTGGCCGACGACGGCTACTCGGTGGTCCTCGATCCCCAGGGCCACCCCGTGATCGGCGGCGTCCGCACCGCCAGCGAGTTCGGCGACCTCCTGCTCCGCAAGCTGGACCGGACCAGCGGCCAGCCGCTCTGGACGTACGTCTACACCGATCCGGGCGGCAACGACATGGCCCTGGCCGAGATCTGCCTGGACCACCGGGGCGACGTCCTGGTGGCCGGGTACCTCAGCGCCTGCGACAGCTGAGGCACCGGGGGCGACGACATCATCGTCCTGCGAGTGGACGGTGAGACCGGGCAGTTGGTCTGGTCCGAGACGTACTCGACGCTGAACAACGAACGCCTGGTGGGCGCCGCCTGCGACGCTGCGGGCGACCTCTACGTGGTGGGACGCGCCTTCGGCGAGGGCTTCTACGATCTGGTGGTCCAGAAGTACGACGGCGACAGCGGGATCAACGCCTGGTCCCGGGAGATCGGTAGCGCCGTGATGCTGGACGACATCGGCTGGGACGTGGCCATCGACGGCCAGGGGCGCGTGGTGGTGGCCGGCCTGCTGGGGGTCTCCCCCGCCGAGGGCGAGGCCGTGGTCGCGGTGCTCGATCCCGTGCTCGGGGAGGAGGTCTGGCGCCAGACCCTGCCCGGAGCGGTGTACAACATCGAGCAGATGGGCGGCTGGCTGGCCATCGCCGATGATGACGACGTGATCCTCGGCACCCGCACCTGGGAGCCCACCACCGGCTTCGACCTGGTCCTGCACCGCTTCGAGGCCGCGGACGGCGGCGAGGTCTGGCACCGGCGCTGGAACAGCGGCGGCACCGCCGCCGACGATCCCCGGGCCATGACCCGCGATCCGGCCACCGGCGACCTGATCCTGGCCGGCGTGTCGGGTGGCGACTACCTGCTCGCCCGCTTCGCCGCCAGCGACGGCGCCCCCCTCTGGCAGGCGGGCTACGCCGGGCCGCCGGACTGGTACGACGTCGCCACCTGCGTCGCCGTGGGACCGGATGGCACGGTGGTGGCCAGCGGCTTCAGCGATGGTAGCGGCACCGGCTGGGACGTGGCCACCGTGGCCGTCGACGGCGCCACCGGCGACCAGCAATGGGCCGTCCGCTACGACGGCCACGGCCAGAGCGACGAGGCCCGCGACGTGGCCGTCGGCCCGGGCGGCATGGTGGTGGTCACCGGCTACGGCTTCAGCTACGACACCGGCAACGACCTGCTGACGCTGTGCTACGGCACCGGCGGCGCCACCGCCGTGCCCGGCGATCCGGCGGGCGAGTTGCCGGCCGCTGCCGCGGTGACCGGCGCCTGGCCCAACCCGTTCAATCCCAGCGTGACGGTGAGCTACGCGCTGCCTAACGCCGGCCCC
>JAASSM010000330.1 GCA_021767885.1 bacterium
GGCAGCAGGGTGGCGTACCGCTCGCCGATGGCGTCCCAGTCCAGGCCGCCGAGGCCGGGATCCCAGTAGAAGTCGCGCATCTGGCGCCAGGCCTCCCGGTAGACCTGCGACCACTCGGCCCGGGGGTCGAGTTCCACCACGGCATCGCCGAGGTCCACCTTGCCCCTGGCCAGGGCCTCGCCTGGCGGCGCGCCGGCGTCCACCACGAACAGCTGGCCCCGCTTGGTCATGATCGCCAGCTTGCCGGCGCCCGCCTCGAGCTCGTAGCCGGTGATGCCGGGAACGAACGGGCTCGCCTCGCGATCCTCCAGGCTGTAGCTCATGAGCACGGCGCGGGGTTCGGCCTCCTCGAAGAAGCCGGGGCCCTCGGCCATGCCCTGGACGGGGTTGCTCACGAAGAAGAGATGCGAGGCGGTGGCGGCCAGGCCGAAGTAGTTGCCCCGGTCGACGGGCAGTTCCACCGCGCGGGCAGCCAGGCCATCGAGGTCGATCTCCACCGGCGCGGGTCCGTCCTCTTCACCGTCCCCGTCATCGCCGCCGTCCTCGTCCGCCTCCGCGGCGTCATCGTCGCCCCCGGTGGGCGGCAGTCCCGCGTCCTTCGCCAGGGGATGCTCCACGTCCGGCCGCAGGAGCAGGGCATACAGCTTCTCGTGGTGGATCTCCACGTTCTGCATGTCCAGGTTGCCAAGCACCGGATTGTGGGCCCGGGCGGAGATGACGTAGAGGTAGCGGCCCTCCGGGTCCCAGGCCGGGCTGTGGTCGTGGGTCCACTCGCCGGTGGCCGCTTGGACCCGGTCCTTCTCGCTGTCCCAGAGGAAGACGCTGCTCAGCTCGGTGGGCAGGGCCTTGACGTAGGCCAGCCAGCGGCCGTCCGGGCTCCAGGTCAGCGAGCGGGGGCCGCGATTCTCGCCGCGGTCCACCACGCGCGCCGTCCCGCCGTCAGTGGGCAGGACCACGAGCTGGTCCTCGCTGTCGGTCCAGGCCAGCCACTCGCCGTCGGGGGAGGCGACCAGCCCGCCGGGCCAGGGACCGGCCTCGCCCTCGCGCAGGACCTCGGCCTCGCCGCGGCCCCAGGCGTCCTTGCGGTGCAGGGCGTCCTCGCCGGTGGCGTCGGACCAGTAGTAGACGTGCTCGTCATCGTGGCCGAGGGCGGCGCCGCGCTCGCGGGCGCCGGTCCCCCGGGTCACCGGCAGCGTGACGCCCTCCTCCACGGGCACGGAGAACAGCTCGCCCCGCACCTCCACCAGCAGGCGCTCGCCGTCGGCGGAGAGGTCGAAGCCCTGGAGGTTCTTGCCGGCGGCCTCGTAGCGGGTACGGGTCAGGACGCGGTCGCTGGGCAGGTCCACGGCCACGCGCTCGGTGGCCCCGGTGGCGGGATCGAAGAGGTGCAGGTCCGCGCCGGCCGTGAAGACCACCACGCCGCCCGGCCCCATGGCCGGCCAGCGGGCGTCCCAGATCTCGAGGTCGGTGAGCCGGGTGCGGCCGGTGCCGTCGGGGCGCATGCGCCAGAGGTTGAAGGTGCCGCCCTGGTCGCTGAGGAAGATGATCTCGCCCTCGTGCCACATGGGGAAGGCGTCCTCGCCGGTGAAGGTGGTGATCTGCCGGTAGTCCGCACGCTCGGGATGCCCCACCCAGATCTCGCTGGCCCAGCCACCGCGGTAGCGCTTCCAGTTGCGGCGGTCGCGCTCGCTGCGCTGGAAGGCCCAGCGGCCGCTGTCGGGATCGGCATCCAGGCGCGCGGCCATGCCCAGGGGCATCTGCTCGGGATCGCCGCCGGCGGGGTCCAGGCGGTAGAGCCGCCAGCCGTGCGGATCGTCCCGCCGGCTGCGCAGCAGGATGTCGCCATCGGGCAGCCAGCCCATGACCTCGTCCGCCCCCGGGTGCCAGGTCAGCCGCCGTGGCTCGCCGCCACGGGCGGGGATCACGTAGACGTCGGCGTTGCCGTCGTACTGGCCGGTGAAGGCGATCTCGCGGCCGTCGGCCGAGAAATGCGGGAAGCTCTCGGTCCCGACGTGGCTGGTGAGCCGGCGGACGTCCTGGCCGCTGCGATCGCAGGACCAGAGATCGTCCTCCGCGGTGAAGACGATGCGCTGGCCGTGGACGTCGGCCTGGCCCACGTACGGGGCGGCGGCCAGGGCGGTGCCCACGGTCAGCAGGGTGCAGCAGAGGGCGAGCGCGATGGCGCGCCGGGGATCGGTCGATGGCATGGCTCCTCCTCGGTCGGACGTCGGGGTGGTGTGGGCGTACCTACGGCACCGCAGGCGGGGAGTTGCAGCGGAGGCGGGGATGGGTCGCCTGGCAGGGCGCAGCACGTGGTCCGGGACGACCGAGGGCGGCCACCCCTGCGGGTGACCGCCCTCGTGAGGATCCGCCGGTCGGGGCGGTCGCGATCGCGACCCCCCGATCAGGATCAGTGCGACCCGTCGCGGGGCTGCTCCCGCGGCGGCTCGACCGCCTCCGGGCCCTCCGCCTCGGCCTCGGCCGGGTGCATCTCCTTCCACTCGTGCGCCGGCATGCGCCCATCCAGCCAGATGGTGCTCACCGGGTACTCCGAGGGCAGGAAGATCACGTAGAAGAAGTGCCAGATGAAGATGGCGGCCACCGCGAGGATGGCCTCGTAGTAGTGGACCACGGCGGCCACGCGGACCACCCAGGCCGGCAACCAGGTGGTGACCAGGTCCGGGAACCAGAGGATCAGGCCGGTGAGCGCCATGACCACCGTCCCCCAGATCACCGCCCAGTACTCCGCCTTCTGCGTGTAGTCGAAGCGGCGGAAGTGCGGCCGCTCCCGGCGCAGGCCCAGGTGGAAGGCCATGTTCTGGGGGAAGTGCAGGAAGTCGCTGCCGCGCGGGGCGATCTCCACCAGGTTCATGCGGCCGCGGCGCGTGAAGAGCATCCAGAACAGGTGGTAGAAGCTCGCCACCGTCAGGATCACCGCCAGCGCGCGGTGGATGTTGGCGCGCAGGAACTCGTGTCCGCCCAGGCCGATCAGGTGGACCCACCAGGCATCCGGCGCCCGCAAGGCGAAGCCGGTGATGGCCAGCCCGAAGAACGAGGTCAGCAGCACCAGGTGCTGGACCCGCTCCACGCGCTGCCAGCGGACCACCGAGGCCTCGCGCCGGCGACGCTCGCGATGCTTGAGGAACTCCCAGCGCGCGACGATGAGGTTGTGCACGCCCATGCCACCGAGGACGGTGCCGATGAGCACCAGGTAGATGAGCTTGGCCCAGCCATGCGGACCGCGCGCGGCCAGGGCGCTGGCGTGGGTGTAGCTCTGGGCGAAGGTCTCGTTGGAATGCTCGTGGCACCGGCCGCAGGTCTCGGTCACGTTGTCCGGGTGGATCGAGCTGGCCGGATCGAGCGGGCTGCGGATCTCGTGGACGTTGTGGCAGTCGGTGCAGGTGGCCACCAGCGGGTCGCCGTGATCGATGGCCCAGCTGTGGTAGCTGTCCAGGTAGCTCTCCACCACGCCGGCGGTGATGCCGTACTTGGAGGTCATCTCCGGATCGGTGTGGCAGTTGCCGCACAGTTCCCGGGCCACCCGCTGCGGCGAGGTGGTGGATGCCGGATCGGTCGCCGACCGCGTCAGGTGCTCGTCGTGGCAGTCGTTGCAGGTGGGCGCATCGGCGATACCGATCTGCAGCGCGTGGCCGTGGATGGACTCCTCGTACTCGTACTGCGCGTCGGCATGGCACTCGCCGCAGGTGCGGGCCAGGTTGAACTGGTTGATCGCCGACGTGGAGGACTGGGCGTGCTGCAGGTCGTGCACGCCGTGGCAGTCGGTGCAGGTGGCCGCCGGGACCCCATCGGCGTCGCTGTGGCCATGGACCGACTCCTGGTACCGCGGCAGGGCCATGGGCAGGCGCACGTAGTTGCCGGCCACCATGGTGGAGTCGCCGTGGCAGTCGCCGCAC
>JAASSM010000331.1 GCA_021767885.1 bacterium
CACGCTCCACGCGCCGGCCCGGCCGCTGGTCATGGGCATCCTGAACCTGACGCCCGACAGCTTCTACGGCGCCTCCCGGCACGCCGGACCCGGACCGGCGGTGGCGGCCGCGCTGAAGATGATCGAGGCCGGCGCCGACCTGCTGGACCTGGGCGCCGAGAGCACCCGCCCTGGCGCGGACCCGGTGCCGGCCGCCACCGAGCAGGACCGTCTGCTGCCGGTGGTGGAGGCGCTGCGCCGCGAGACGGACATCCCGCTGAGCGTGGACACCCGGCGGCCGCAGACCGCGGCCGCGGCCCTGGCCGCCGGGGCCGACGCCATCAACGACATCACCGGCGGCCGCGACCCGCGCATGCTCCCGCTGCTGGCCGAGCACGACTGCGGCGTGGTGCTCATGCACATGCAGGGCGAGCCGCAGACCATGCAGCACGACCCCCGCTACACGGACGTGGTGGCCGAGGTCCGCGACTGGCTGGCCGAGCGCGCCGCGGCCGCCGCCATGGCCGGCATCCAGGACGGGCGCGTGCTCGTCGATCCGGGCCTCGGCTTCGGCAAGCTGCTGCAGCACAACCTGGCGCTGCTGGCGGACCTGCGCGCGGTGGCCGCGGGCCGGCCGCTGCTGGTCGGGGCCTCGCGCAAGAGCTTCATCGGCAACCTCACCGGCGCGCCGGCCGCGCACCGTCTCGGCGGCAGCCTCGCCGCCCTGGCCGCCGCCCACGCCGCCGGCGCCACCGTGGTCCGCGTCCACGACGTCCACGAGTCGGTCCAGTTCCTGGAGGTGCTCGCCGCCATCGCCGAGGCGCAGGAGGGGCCGGAGGCGCGCGAGGCGCAGGAGGCGCAGGAGACGCAGGACCCGCCGGAGGAGCCCGAGGCGCAGGACCCGCGCCGGGGCCACCCTGCCGGGGATGCCGGCGGCCCCGCCGACCATGCCGTTGAGCCGCCGACCGGGGCGTGATACCTTCCGGCGAGGCGGAGCCCGACCCGGCCCGCCACGCCGGAGCGAGACGCCATCGCTCCCGGAATTCCGATCGCGAGGACGCCCATGTGGGACGCCATCACCCGTAGCCCGATCATCGACCTGCTCGACATCCTGATCGTGGCCTGGCTGCTGTACCGGCTGCTGCTCTTCGTCCGCAACACGCGGGCGGTGCAGATGGTGGCCGGCCTGGCCCTGCTGCTGCTGCTGAGCTTCGTGGCCAGCAGCCTGGGCATGATCGCGGTCGGGCAGATCATCCGCTCGCTGCAGACGGTCTGGGTGGTGGCCTTCATCATCCTCTTCCAGCCGGAGCTCCGCTCGGCGCTGGCCAACCTGGGCATGCAGCGCCGGCTGCACCTGCTGCGCGGCGACCAGGACGAGCTGCCCGCCGAGGACGAGATCCTCAAGGCCATGGGCCGCCTCAGCCGGCGGGGACTGGGGGCCCTGATCGTGCTGGAGCGGGAGATCAGCCTCGACCGCTGGCTGAAGACGGGCACCTACCTCGGCGCCGAGATCCACGCCGCCACCCTGGAGAGCCTCTTCACCGTCCCCGCCCCCCTGCACGATGGCGCGGTGATCATCCGCGACGGCAAGATCGCTGCGGCCGGCTGCACCCTGCCGCCCACCGAGCGGGAGGAGATCGGCTACGTGCTCGGCCTGCGCCACCGCGCCGCCATCGGGCTGAGCGAGGTGTCCGACGCCATCGTCCTGGTGGTCAGCGAGGAGACCCGGGCCATCTCTCTCTGCCATGGCGGCGAGATCAAGCGCGGCCTGAGCCTGGACGACCTCCGCACCGAGATCGGTCGGGTGCTCTTCGCCGGCGGCCGCCGGAAGAAGAAGGGGGCGGCGGCCGAGGCCACCCCCGCCTGACCCCTCGCCACGCTGGTGCGCCGGCGGGACCGGGACGGGTCGCCGGGCGGCGTCCAGGCGCCCGCCACCACGACGACCCCTCCCGCACGACGCCACGGCCTCCCGTTCCCTGGCGCCGCCGACCGGGGACCTCGCAAGCTCCGCGCCCGCGCGGCCCGCGTCGGTGGCAAGGCGGTCCCGGCCCGGCATGCGAAGCCCCGGGAGCGCCGGCCCGCGCGCGCGACCGCCGCCAGGAAACGAGGCGCCCGCCACGGGCGACCGTCTCCGCGGCGGAGCCGGGGCGGGATCGCACGACGCCCCACCTGTCGGGGCGGGGCGTCGGCTGGCCGGCCGGTGTCCTCGCAGGGAAACGCTCAGGCGGTCACGGGCTCGCGCGCGACCCGCCGGTGGGCCTTCAGGAACATCTGCACGAGGTCGGGATCGAGGGCCTGCCCCGCCTCGGTGGTGACGGCCTCCAGGGCACCGTCGGTGTCGCCCTGGTGGCGATGCAGCGCGTAGAACTGGGCCACGGCCACCAGACGCGCGGCGAGGGGGATGTCGCGGCCCTTCAGCCCGGCAGGGAATCCCCGGCCGTCGAAGCGCTCGTGGTGGTGCCGGATGGCGTCACGGACGGCGGCGGGGGCGTTGAGGGCGGCCAGTGCCTGGTCGCCGGCCCCGGGGTGGCTGCGGAAGACCTCCCACTGGGCGCCCGTGAGCTGGTCGGCCTCCAGGTCGCTGGGAGCCGGCTGTTGCTGACCGAGATTGCGCAGCAGGGCGCCGAGCACGAGGTCGCGCAGCTGGTCGGCCGGCAGGCCCAGTTCCGCGGCCAGGAGCCGCACCGCGGCCACCGTGCTGGCGGTGACCGGATCGCCGGGCTCCTGCTCCGGGCCGCCGGCCAGCAGGTTCTCCAGCAGGCCGACGCTCATGTCCGCCCGGCGCTGGTTCTCGCGCAGGCGCATCAGGGCCTCGGCGGTGATCTCCATCAGGCCCTGGATCTCGTCGGCCGGCTCGTCGGCGTGGCAGCGCCAGCGCAGCCCGAGGGCGACCACGCCGAGGTGGTCGTGGTCGTCGGCGCGCAGGCCGATCAGCCACTGCAGGCCCCGGCCGAGGAGGGCGTCCCGCTCGGTGCGGAACGAGACCGGCATGTTCTCGATCTCCACCGGCCGCTCGAGCGTCCGGAAGAAGGTCCGGATGCGCTCGCTCGCGAGGTCCGCCTCGCCCAGGCCACGCCGGGCCTCGCCGGCCAGGAACGGCTCTCCCGCCGGATCGCCGTCGAGGAAGACCAGGCTGGAGACCTCCGCCCCCAGCCGCAGCCGGGAAATGAAGACCTGCCAGAAGTGTGGCACGTCCTGGGCCTGCTGCAGGCCACGCGCCAGCTCCAGCTTGACGTTCAGCAACGTCTCGCTGCTCGACGTGGCCAGGGGCGGGACCGCCACCGGCGCAGCGCGGCTGGCGAGGGCATCGTCCCGCTCCGGACGCTCCGCGGGCGGCGGCGCCGCCTTCGCGGTCGCCTCGCCGGCCCGGTCCGCGCCCGCATCGGCGAGCACGCGCTGTAGCAGTTCCAGCGCGAACATCTCGCTCAGGGTGTAGTCGTGACCGGTGACTGCGTGCTGCAGCAGCAGCACCGCCGTCAGGGTCTCCTGGCGGATCAGCGGCAGGATGATGTCCGGTTGCAGCTGCTCGAGCAGCTCGGTCTCCTCGTCCCAGAGGTCGCCATCCTCGAGGTCGAGCATGGTCAGGGGGCGGCCCGTCCGCGTCAGCGCCGCCACGATGCCGCCCTCGGCGGGCAGCCGCCAGCGGCCGTCGGCAGCGACGTAGTGCTGCTGACGCGGCAGGCAGAAGATGGTCTCGGCCGCCAGATCGTGGCCGTCCAGCAGCACGCCGAGGGCCTCGGCCAGCAGCGTGGTGTTGCCGCTGGCCACGGCGGCGAGGGCGTCGTCCAGGGAGATGTAGGGCGCGGTCACCAGGTCGGCGGTGCGCCGGGCCGGGGCATCGGCCGCCGCGGGATCGGCAGAGACGTCGCCCAGGAGGCGATCGAGGTCCGCCGCCTCCGCGTGACCGTCCGGCGTACCCTCCGCGGCATGGCC
>JAASSM010000332.1 GCA_021767885.1 bacterium
CGTCATCCACCTCGCTCCAGGTGACCCCCAGCGCCTCGAGGCAGGCCGCAAGGTCCAGCGGTGGCGTCACGCTGACGCCCAGCGCTGCCAGCTCTTCCCGGAGCTGATCCACCCGCAGGTCCACGGCCTCGGCCGCGGTCCGACCGGGATGGGCGGCCTCCAGGGCGACGATGGGGTCGAAGACCGGCATGGTCACTTCTCTCGCGGCTTGCGGGTGAACATCTCCAGCTGGTGGACCAGCACCTCGTACTGCTCCGGTTGCTGGGGGTACTCGCCGCGGAACCGGATCCGGCTGAGATCCTTCACCGTTCCCGGCGCCAGGGGGCGGCCCTGCTTCTCCCGCATGGTCACGTATCGTGCTAGCGCGGGGGGCAGGGCCGGCTCCGCCGGCTTGCGGTCCCTGCTGCCGATGGGCTGATCGGCGGTGTCGAGGAGGTCGTCGAGCGCCAGGCCGAGCGCGTCGGCGATGCGCTTGGCGATGTGGACGCTCGGATTGCGCTGGGCCTCTCGCTCGAGCTGCGAGAGATAGCCCTTGTTCACGCCGGTATGGCGCTCGAGGTCGTTCAGGGACAACCCCTGCTGCTTGCGGAGTGCGCGGACGCGCTGGCCGAAACCCATGGTGTGGACTCCTCTGGTTGCCCCCATGCTAACACCTGGGGTTTGCGGAGGGAAACCGGGAATCGCCATGCCGGCCTCTAGCATCGGAACCGTTGCGGTCGCGACCCGGAACCCCGGGCCTCGAAGTGGGCGCGACCCTCCGTGTACTGGGCCATCTTCGACTCCATCACGCGGTCCAGGTCGGGGGTGGCGCGGCGGAAGGCGGCGATCACCAGGCGGTCGAACCAGGAGCGGTGCGGGATCACCATCGCCAGGGGGTAGATGGTCTCGAGATAGCCCTGGATGTAGGCCGCGTATCCCTCGATCAGGCTCATGTGCCGGCGGAACGTGCCGTCGCCGAGCAGCGATTCCAGATCCACCGGCCCGTCGCCCGCCTCGGCGAGCCGCCGGCTGAACTCCGCGGTGACCCGACGATGCTCGGCGACCAGGTCGGGGTGGTTGCGGAACTGGCCCACGTGCACCAGCTCATGGCCCAGGATCACCTTCAGGCCGTCCAGGTTGCAGTGCTCCAGCGAGCGGGTGTTCAGGAAGATGGTGTGCGAGTGGGGGGAGTAGAGGGCGTGCGCTGCGCCCAGCACCACCCGCTCGAAGACCGCCCGCGCGACCCGACGCGCGAAGCGGCCGTGGATCCCCGCGTCGGTCATCACCTGGGAGATCTCGGCGCCGAATTCCTCGATGTCGGCGGTGCGCAGGTCTTCCAGCAGATCGCTCCAGCCGGTCAGCCGTTCCACATGGGCGACGACCTCATGCAGGGCGTGGCCGACCAGCTCGTCATCCATGGCGAGCCGCACCACGTTGCGCAGGCCGGGGATGGGCGCGAGGTCCGGCCACAGCCGTGGTCCTTCGTTCCAGGAATGGACCACCACGTCGCCGAGGTCCAGGCGGAGCGTCTCCTCGGGGAACGGCCGGTCCTCCTGGTGGCAGACCACCAGCTTGCCGCCCTGGCGGACCGAGCAGATCAGACGCAGATCCGGCCGCGTCTCGCGTTCGAGGGCGTCGAGGCGGAACTCCCGCGTGGTGAACGCGAGCTCGAAGCGGCCCTCGCGATCGGTGACGCCGACGCCGAGGAGGTCGTCCCGGAATGGGTCGCGATCGACCACCGCGACGGCGAGTCCTGGCAACGGGGTCCGGTTGGCGCGGGTGATGCGCCCCTGCAGGTGGAAGTACTCGTTGGTCATGGCATTGCTGCGGCGGATCCCCGCCCGGCGTGGTCGATGGCATTCGCGATACGATCTGGCCGGCAGGTGGCCGGCCCATGCTGGCGCAGCCTACCACGGGGCTCCGGCGGAGGTCAATCGGCTCCGGCGAGTCGCCACAAGTTCCGGGACCGCACGGTGTTCATGGCGTGCCGGAGTTTCCTTGCGAAAACTCTTGTTGCCAGGTCGACGGTGAGGGTTTACGGTGGCAAACCCTCGTGACATTCGCCGAGCATCTGCTCTGGGGGTGATCAGATGTACTATTCCAGCGCAAAAGTCCAGATCGACATCGGCAACATGCTCTCCCGGGTTTCCGGAGACGTCCCGTCGGGACAGCTTGAAAACGTTTTCAATCGACATCTTCCAGATCTCGCGAAGACCGCCGGCCGCCAGGGCGTGCGCATCTTCGACGCCGACAGCGGCCAGTGCCTCACCGGTCTGGTCCCGGCCCTGGTGGACACCCTCGATGGCCTGGGTATCCGCACCGAGATCCACGACACCCGGCCCACGCTCCAGCGCCGCCACGACTGGCGCCTGCAGCCTCACATCGGCCTGCGGGACTACCAGAAGGAGGTGCTCGCCAGCGCCCTCGCTCACGAGCGGGGCATCGTGGCCGCCGGCACCGGCTCCGGCAAGACCATCATCGGCGCGGCGCTCATCGCCCGGTTGGGCGTGCCGGCCATCTGGGTGACCACCTCGCGGGTCCTGCTGCAGCAGGCCGTGAGCGATCTCCGCGATGCGCTGGGCTACGAGCCGGGTGTCTGCGGTGCGGGGCAGTGGTCGCCCGCCGACATCACCGTGGCCCTGGTGCAGGCCCTCGAGCGCCGGCCGGACGCCTTCCCGCCGGGCCGCTTCCCCCTGATGATCTTCGACGAGGGGCACCACGCCGCCGCCCGCACCTACTGCGCCACCTGCCTGCGCCTCGAGCCCCGCCGCAGCTACTACCTCACCGCGGTCCCCTACCGCGAGTCCGAGGACCAGGTGGTCCTCGACGCCCTCACCGGCGGCGTGGTCGCCTCGGTGCCCTCCATCGAGCTGATCGAGAAGGGCTGGCTCTGCCCGCTCGAGGTGGAGCTGCTGCCGTTGCCCATGCAGGGCAAGATGACCGAGCTGCAGTTCGGCACCCTGTACCGCCGCTTCATCGTGGAGAACTACCAGCGCAACGTCCATGCCGTGACCATGGCGGAGCGGCACGCGGCCGACGGCCATTCCGTGCTGGTCCTCGTGGCCCACCTCGATCACGGTCGGCGGTTGCTGGAGCTGCTGGACGACGGCACGCCCTTCGCCCACGGCCGCGTCGGTCGCAAGAAGCTGGGCGCCATGGTGAGCGACTTCGCCGACCGCCGCACCCCCATCCTGGTGGCCACCGTGGGGTTGTTCGCCGAGGGCGTGAACATCGTGGGCACCTCGTGCATCGTCTACGCCGCGGGCATGCGCAGCCGCATCCGCACCCTGCAGGCCGTGGGCCGGGGCATGCGCCCCGCACCGGGCAAGACCGTCTGCATCTACTGCGACTTCCTGGATCAGGATCCTCTCGGCCGCTTCCTCGCCCATAGCCGGCGTCGGCGCGAGGTGCTCGAGGAGGCAGGCTTCGCCGTCCCGCCCGACCCCACCATCAGCGACCCCGTCCCCGACGAGCTCGGCACGCGGGCCACCTGGACCCCGCGGCCCGGTGGCGGGGGATTCCTGAAGGTCCGCGCCGACGGCCAGGTGGTCGAGGAGCTACGCTGTCTCGAGCAACCCCACCGCGTGCCCAAGCACTTCTGCCGCCTCTGCCCCGATACCACCTGCCCGCGCAAGGAGGAGAGCTGATGGTCCGTTTCACGCTACCCACGCGATCGCTCGTGGACGTCCTGGACCGCGTGGCGTTCGCCCGTCACGGCAACAGCGATCACCACGTCAATCTGCGGCACTTGCGGTTCGCCGTGATGAGCGAGCTGCCGGGCCCGGCACACCAACAGCTCATGTTGACCTGCGATGCGCCCGGCGTGCCCTGCCGCATCGCCTTGCGGGAGGAGGTGATGCCGCGCCTGGTGCGTTTCCTCGGCGTCCCTGGGGGGTTCGGCAGCGCGTTGCCGGCGGCCATGGTGGCCAGCA
>JAASSM010000333.1 GCA_021767885.1 bacterium
CACCCTCGAGACCCTGCCCACCTACCCGGTCAAGACCACCAGCTTCATGCTCTTCGACTCGCCGTCGCAGGCGGCCGCGGCCACCCACGTGCTCGCCGCGTCGGGCGCCCGGGCGGTGGAGTTCTTCGACCGCGCGAGCCTCGCGGCGGTGGACGACGTCGCGTGCGAGCTGCTCGGCGACGACGTCCCGCTGCATGCGGGGTCGTCCGCCCTGCTGGTGGAGTACCAGGTGGCCACGGCCGAGCAGCTGAAGGCCCTGCGTCCGGCCATCGCCGCGGCGGTGGACTCGCTGGATCTCGCCCGGCCGGCGGAGTTCACCCAGGATGCGGCGCGGCAGGCGCTGATCTGGAAGGCGCGCAAGGGGCTGTACCCGGCGGTGGGGGCGGTGCGCGCGGCGGAGACCGCGGTGATCATCGAGGACGTCGCCGTGGCCGTCGAGCGGCTCCCCGAGTGCGTCGAGGGCCTGCAGGCGCTCTTCGACCGCCACGGCTACGGCGGCTCGATCATCTTCGGCCACGCCAAGGACGGCAACCTGCACTTCGTCATCACGCAGCGGTTCGACGACGACGCCGCGCGCGACCGCTACGCCGCCTTCATGGAGGACCTGGTCGAGCTGATCGTCGGCCGCCTCGATGGCGCGCTGAAGGCCGAGCACGGGACCGGCCGCAACATCGCGCCCTTCGTCGAGACGGAGTGGGGGCCGGCGGCCCACGCGGTGATGCGCCGCCTCAAGGCGATCCTCGATCCCGACGGCGTGCTCAACCCGGGCGTGGTGCTCACCGACGATCCACAGGCGCATCTGCGGAACCTCAAGCACCTGCCGTCGGCCGCGGCCGAGGTGGATGCCTGCGTCGAGTGCGGGTTCTGCGAGAAGGTGTGCCCGAGCGTGGACCTGACGCTCTCGCCGCGCCGGCGCATCGCCGTGCTGCGGCACGTGGAGCGCCTGCGCCAGGCGCGCCCGCAGGCCAATGGCGACGGCCCGGCCATCGACCGTACCATCGGCTCGCGGCTCGCCGACTACCGGTACGACGGCCTGGACACCTGCGCCGCCGACGGGCGGTGCTCGACGGCCTGCCCGGTGGGCATCGACACCGGGCGCATGGTCAAGCGCCTGCGGGACGAGAACCATGGCGCGATCCCGCATCGCCTCGCCCGGTGGATCGTCGACCATGCGGGCACGACCGAATCGCTGATCCGATGCGCCCTGCGCACCGCGCACGGCCTCGAGCGCGTGCTGGGGGCCGCCGCGGTGCGCGGATCGGTGGCCCTGGCGCGGAAGCTCACGGGATGGAAGCTGCCGGCGTGGGTGGACGCGCAGCCCCGGCCGCCGCGGACCCTCGACTTCATGACCGCGGCGCCGCCCGCCACGCTGGACGCCATCGTGTTCCCCACCTGCGTCTCGCGGATCATGGGCCGACCCCGCGGCCGCGAGCGGTCCCAGACCGAGGTCCTGCTGGAACTCTGCGATCGTGCCGGCGTCGGCGCCTGGGCCCCGGCGGCCCTGGGCGGCGCCTGCTGCGGCCTGGCCATGGCGTCCAAGGGGCACGCCCAGGCCTCCCGTCGCCTGCTCGTGGACCTGGTCGCACGCCTGCACCGCCTGAGCGACGGCGGCCGCATCCCGGTGGTGATCGACGCGTCGTCCTGCACCCACGCGGCGCTGGAGGGGGGAGTCAAGCTCGCGGGGGCCGACCGCGAGCGCTGGGAGGCCCTCGACCTGATCGACGTCACCGCGTTCGCGCGCGAGACGCTCCTGCCGCGGCTGGACCTCGAGCCGCTGGGGGGCGTGACCTTCGTCCATCCCAACTGCGCGCTGCGCCTGATGGGCGGCGAGGCGGCGCTCGTGGCCTGCGTCGAGGCGGCCAGCGAGCAGGCGGTGGTCCCGGAGAACCTGGCCTGCTGCGCCACCGCCGGCGACCGCGGCCTGATCTTCCCGGAGCTGTCGGCCAGCGCGCTGCGCCGCGAGAAGACCGACCTCGCCGCCGCCCAGGCGCGGCGTGCGGTGAGCTCCAACCTCTCCTGCGAGACCGGCCTGGGCGCCCAGACCGGTGCCCGTTTCGAGTCCTTCCTCTACCTGCTGGAGGAGGCCTCGCGGCCCGGCGGGTGAGGGGCGGCCGCGCCTGGTCGTGCCCGCCGGCCAGGGCCCTCCTGAACGATGTGTGCGGCACTGGCGCACACTTCGTTCAGCGGCGTCGGGCGCCCGGTCCCTGCATGAACCCTGCGGCAAACGTTCAGGCTTCGCAAGTCACACAAGGACAATGGAATGTGCAGATTTCTCCCCCCGGGGGACCATCCTGAACACATGCGATCAAGATTCGGGTAGACTCGACGCGATCCTCCACTCCCCGTACGCCGGTATCCTGCACCGGCCAGGCCAGGAGGTCGCCCACGCCCGCCCAGCTCCTCGCCGCGATCGGCCGCCGCCCGATCGCCAGGCCGGACAGACGTACTTCCTGGTGGTCGACGGCTACGGGGGGGACTGCGGCGCGTACACGCTCAGCGTGTGCGAGAACCCACCGTGTCTGAGCCTGGAGTGCGCACCGGGCGACCAGCCCGGGGGCGAGCCCGCACCCGTCGACGGCCACGTGGACGTCTTCAATGGCGCCTGCGACGTCATGGAGATCGACGCGGATTGCAACCTGATCTCCGTGCGGCCCCTCGCCGAGATGCGTCCGGTCTGCGCGCCGCGGCGCGTCGAGACCGCCGCGGCGGATCCGACCTTGCCGGAAAGGCGACATATCTGATAGGGTATTGCGGTCCCTCGGTCGACCTCTCGCCCCTTTCCGAGGAGCCCGCCATGCTCGCCACCCGCCCGTCCGCCGTCCTGGTGGCCACCTGCGCCCTGACCGCGGTCCTCGGCCTCGTCCCGGCCGCCGCCCACGCCGCCGCCATCGCCTCCACCGCCGCCGGCGGCCCCTGGGCCGCGCCGGGCACCTGGGAGGGTGGCGTGGTCCCCGGTGCCGACGACCAGGTCACCATCGCCGGCCCGGTCACCGTCGCGGGCACCGCCGCCTGCGGCGAGCTGCTCGTCACCGCGGCGGGCTCGCTGCGCGGCGCGACCCAGCCCCTCAGCCGCCTCGAGGTGACCGGCGCGGTCACCAACCACGGCACCATCAGCGACGGCCCGTACCCGTTCTTCGAGCTCGCCATCGGCGGCGACCTGACCAGCACCGGCGCATGGACCTGCAAGCAGGTGGTGTTCACCGGCATCGGCGACCGCGCGCTGAGCCTGCCCGGCGGCGCCACGCTCACCACCACGCTGGCCATGGCCCCCGGCGCCGCCGGCGACGTCACCGCCACCACGCCCCTGGCCGTCACCGGCGACGTCGACCTCACCGGCGGCCGCCTGGTCCTCGCGCCGGGCAGCCACCTGACCGTCACCGACGGCGCCGTGCGCGGACCCATCGCCGCTGGCGGCAACGAGCTGCGCATCGCCGGCTGGTCCTACCTGGAGAACTGCACCATCGACGACGCCGTCCTGGTGGGCGAGGTGGAGGCCACCTTCCTGGTCACCTTCACCACGCGCCTGGTGGTCACCGGCACGCTGCAGAACGCCACCTTCACGGGCGGCGGCGCGGCCACCATCGCGGGCGACCTGGTCAACCTCGGCACCATCACCCGCGACCAGTACAGCTTCCCGGTCCGCGTGAGCGGCGACCTCGACAACCAGGGCGTGATCGCCGCCAGCCACGTCTCCTTCATCGACGCCGGCGAGCACCGTCTGCGCATGAGCCCGGACGCGGTGATCGATTGTCCGGTGTTCCTGCCGGAGTTCCAGGCCACCCGCCTGGTGGCCGAGACGCCGGTCACCTTCGGGGACGACCTCGGCCTGGGCGAGGACGGCGTCCTGGAGCTGGAGCCCGGCTGCGCCGTGCGGTTCACCGGCTTCGGCGGACTGAACGTCGGCACGGTCC
>JAASSM010000334.1 GCA_021767885.1 bacterium
CTGCAGGGATGGAGGGTGTGAACGGGGACGTTGCAGGGAACGGAACCGGTCACGCGCAAGGAAAGATCGTGGCTTGGAGGTGCGAGACCGACCTTCGAGCTGACCGGCAAAACCGAGGGTGTCGTTCACGGCAAGGCCCGTGGCGGAACTGATCGAGAGGTGGGGTCTCGATCAGCCTCCGGACACGGGAGAGGGACGGCGACGGTTCCGGCCTCCAGGCACGATCACCTGGCTCCCGAAGCAGACGTGAGATACGAGAGAGTCCCACTGGTCTGGAATTGGCGAGATTCGAGACCAGGATGCCAGCTCGGTGGCGGGGCTCTCTCGTCTTCTTTCCCCCGACATCGCCACCGGCCGTGGATCCGGCGACGGGTCGGCCGTCCCCATTGGGCGACGGTGTCCACCCCCGGCTCCAGCGTGCCGCTCCCGCCGGACCTCGCCGACCTGCCCGCTCCCGGCGCACTTACCCTCTAGATGGCTTCTTGACAGCGGGTTGCGGATGCCGCGGGGGTGGCGTCCGCCCGCGGCCGGATCTGGCATGAAGGCTGCGTTGCCAGGGCGGGGCGTGGTCCCCGGAAGGAGCGAGGCATGCGCGAGGCGAACCGACGAAGAAACCTGCTGCCCCTGGCCACCGCGGCCATGGTGGCGCTGATCCTGCCGCTCCTCGGGGCCTGCGAGGAGGACGACTGCGTCAGCTGCGTCGCGGCTCCGCCGGTGGCGCCCACCTCGGTCTACTCCGTCAGCGGCGACGGCGAGATCACCATCTTCTGGAACGACTACCCCGAGATCTACAACGACGACATCGAGGGCTACCGCATCTGGAGCCGCTTCTACGAGGTGGGGGACGAGAACGATCCCGCGCGCGAGTTCTACCTCATCGGCGAGGTGCCCGCCGGCGTGAACTACGATGCGAGCACCGGCCAGTACTTCTACGTCGATGCCGACGTGGAGAACGCCGAGGATTACGAGTACGCCGTGAGCGCGTACACGGCCCGCGACGAGAGCTACCTCAGCTTCGAGCTGATCATCGACACGCCGCTGCCCATGAGCGAGACGCCGTTGACGCTCTTCGACGTGCAGGGCTCCAACCCCCAGCTCGCCGGCTTCGACTTCAGCCTGGCCGCCGAGCACGGATCCTATGGCGGCAATGGCGCCGACGGCGTGGTCGATCCCACCGCCGTGGGCACGTCGGCAGACCTGCGCGTGCGCTTCCAGGGCGGCGTGCCGTACCTCGAGACCATGCGCGCGGACGTCCGGGTCCAGGATTACGGGACGTTCCTCGACGGGGCGGGCGAGCTCTACTTCGAGGGCGTCTCCTGGGCGCCGGCCTCCGGCTGGTCGGAGAGCGGCGTCCTCGAGCTGATCACCGGCCACATCTACGTGGTGGAGATCATCAACGAGCCGGCGGCCGGCGACCTCCACTACGCCAAGCTCGGCGTGGTGGGCGTCGACCGCGACGCCGGCACGGTCCGCATCATGTGGGCCTACCAGCTGGTCAATGGCCTGCCCGAGCTGTCGGTGCCCGAGCCTCGCGACCACGCCGGCGAGCAGCAGCACCAGGCCATCCGGCTCTAGCCCGGGCGGCAGAAAGGAGGAAGGTCATGCGTCATGCGATCCAGGGGTGGAGGTGGCGTCCGGTTGCCGCCGTCCTGGCGGCGTGCACCTTCCTGACGTTCGCGTCCGGAGCCAAGGCGCAGGGGGCGGAGGCCGCCGAGCTGGAGGCCATGGCGGCGCGGTATCAGGACCAGTCCCTGCGCGTGAGCCTGTGGCTGAACAAGGACGCCGATCAGGTGTACCGCCGCGGCGAGGTCCTGCAGGCCACCTTCCAGACCAACGAGGACGCCTACGCGGTGGTCTACCGCATCGACGCGGAGGGCCGGGTGAGCATCCTCTGGCCCACCACCCGGTACAGCGATGGCTTCGTGTTCGGTGGGCACCGCTATCGCCTGCCCGCCCGGGACGGCGGCCGGCTGCGGGTGGCCAGCGAGGAGGGCATGGGGTACGTCCAGGCCCTGGTCTCGCGCTATCCGTTCGACCTGCGAGAGCTGGCCGTGGACTTCCATCACGAGCCCCTCGAGCGGCCGTACGACTTCTACGTGGCGGGCGATCCCTACCTCGCCATGAACGAGGTGAACTTCGCCGTCACCGGCCTGGAGGATCCCAGCGAGTTCGTGGTGGCCAACCAGGTGAGCTACTACGTCCATCGCAAGGTGGATCATCCGCGGTACCTGTGCTTCCAGTGCCACGACACCGGCACCGCGGGCTACGAGCCGTACCGCGACACCTGCACCGTCAACATCCATTACGACCATGGCTGGATGAACGACTGGTGGGTCAGCTACGGCTTCTACCCGGCCTACTACTACCCGGTCTATTACTACGTGGATCCCTGGACGCGCGCGCGCTGGGTGAACTACTGGTACGACCCCTGGTACCGCTGGCCCCACGTCACCTACGCCTGGCACTACGACTGTTACGACTGGCGCTACTCCCCCTACTGGGACGGCAACAGCTGGACCGCGTACAAGGAGGGCCGGCGGCGCTACACGCCGCTGGACAAGCCTGGCCTCGACCGCGATCGCCGCGACGTCACGGTCCGGACCAAGAACACCCTGGTGCGGGGCGAGCGTCCCGACGACCAGCGCCTGCGTGCCATGAAGGAGCGCACGGTGATCGCGGCCGACCGGGACCGGAGCCGGGACGTGGACGTCCGCACCCGTGGTGCCGGCGGGACCGCCCGCAACGTGTCGCCCACCGATCGCTCGCAGACCCGGTACGAGCCCGACAGCAGGATCCGCACCACGCCGGGTCTGCGAGTTCCCTCCGACGGCCCCACGAGCGGCGTGCGGGACGCGGGCCGGTTGCGGTCCTCGCGCTCGCCCGGACTCGACCGCAGCCGGGGCGGACAGGCCGATACGCGCGTCCGGCCGGGCGTCCGTGGCGATGATCGCCGCACGGTGACGCCCACGCCGCGTGCGCGGGACGACCGCGACGGCCGCACCATCCGGCCGGTGGAGCCGCGCCGCGGCGATGGCGACCGGGTGTGGTCCAACCGCCGCAGCTCGGGCTCGTCCCGGGTCAAGCCGACGCCGCCGCCGGTGCGCAGCGAACCGCGCAGCCGCAGCGGCAACACCACCATCCGCCGGCAGGAGCGGCCACAGTCGCCGCCGCCGAGCAGTCCCCGCAGCCGCAGCGGGTCCAGCTCCGGCAGCGTCAGCCCGCGCAAGCCCTCGCCGCCGCCGAGCAAGCCGGCGCCGCCGCCGAGCAATCCCCGCAGCGGCAGCCGCGGTAGCAGTGGCAAGTCCCGTGGCTCGGGAGGTGGCCGCTAGTCGGACAGGAACCAGTGTTGGAGGCTTTTCCCCCCATCTGCCCGGCCGGAGGGACGTCCGGATCCTCGCAGCGGTTGGCAGCCAGAGGACGGGAGAGGGACACACGGAAGGCCGGGGGCCGCCAGCACGACGGAAGGGTCTCGGACGAAGCTGTTGTCGATCAGGGGTGGCAATGACGGAGTCCGGGGCCCTTCCCGAATCTCAGCTCGCCGGCGGCGCCGGGGCGTCGATTGACCCCGCACCGCACCGTCGCTATCATTCGCCGCATTCGAGCCCGCACCCCTCGCCGTCCGGAAAGGTCGCCCCGATGCTCACCTGGTCGTCGCGTGCCCGGAGTCTGCTGCTGATCGGTGCCCTGGCCGTCGCCGCGGTGGCGGCGGCCCGCCCGCAACCCGCTCCGCGCCAGCTCGCCGCCCCGGCCCTCTCGTCGGAGGCCGCGGCGCGCCTGGTCGAGCGCCACGCGCCGCTGCTGGCCGACGGCGACCGCTCGCTGCAGGCCGCGCGCCTCGCCGGCCGCCGCGCCCCCACCGAGCTGGTGGCCGTGGCCATCCTCGCCGACTTCGCCGACACCTGCTTCTA
>JAASSM010000335.1 GCA_021767885.1 bacterium
CGCGCCACCGACCAGCAGCCCCAGGATGGCCTGCGGCAAGCCCGGGCCGGCAGGCTCGGCGAGCAGGAGGCCGGCCGCCATGCCGGTGAGCGTCAGGCTGTGCGGGATGATCATGTGCTGCCAGTCGATGATGGCGATCACGCCGAGCAGGTACAGGAGGATGAACGCCGCCAGGGCCGCCACCGAGGGCCCCAGCCAGAGCCAGCAGACCGCGGCCAGGAGCCCTGCGGCGGCCTCCACCAGGGGATAGCGGACCGCGATGGGCTGCCGACAGTGCCGGCAGCGACCCCGCAGCAGGAGCCAGCCGAGCACCGGCAGGTTGTCATGCCAGGCGATCTGCCGCTCGCAGCGCGGGCACCGCGAGCGCCCGGCCGCCGGGGACAGGCCGCGCGGCAGGCGCCAGATCAGCACGTTGGCGAAGCTGCCCAGGCAGAGGCCCAGCAGCACCACCGCCGCCAGCATTGCAGGCCCGTCCATCATCCCGTTCACGGCCTCTCCGTTCGTGCGGGCGTGGGCGGCCCGATGAACCCCGCGCGCGGCGCGCCGGCCAGGCTGGCCTGGCAGCGCTGCACCATCTCGGCGGCCAGTTCGCGCATGTCCGCGCTCTCGGTGGTGCGTCGCAGGTTCTCCCAGAGCGCCAGCGAGCCCTCCATGTCTCCCGCGCGCCGCCGGGCGAAGGCCGCGAAGCGCTGGCAGAAATCGCTGGCGCCCGGCAGGGCGGCCGCCGCCTGGAAGTATCGCGAGGCGAGCTGGTACTCGTGCAGGAAGACGTAATGCACGAATCCGATCTCGAAGTGCAGCTGCCAGTCGTCCGGGTTGGCGAGGACGCCCCGCCGCAGCACGTCGATGGCGGCCTCCTGGTCGCCATGGGTGATGGAGTGCACGAGCGAGGCGAAGCGGTAGGCCTCGGTGAACTGCGGATCCAGCGTGGTCACGGCGTCCACCAGCCCGTCGAAGTAGCGCAGGTCGTGCTCGCCGCGGCGGTAGCCGCCGTAGTACTGGGTGGCCTGCAGCCACGTCCAGTCCGCCACCGGGGCGTGGAAGCCCAGGCTCGCATGTCGCAGGAACTCGCCGTCGGGCAGGTAGAGGCGCTCGTCCGCCGTCCCGGCCGACTCCAGGGCGTGCACCCGGGCCGCCAGGCGCGGGGCCAGGGCCACCAGGATCGCGGCCAGCAGCAGGCCGCCCAGCGGGGCCAGCCGGCGCATCACAGCTCCTTCCGCACGAACACGGCCCGCGCCAGCAGCAGGAAGACCGCGACCCAGCCCACGGCGTAGAGCGTGGCCAGGCCCAGGTGACCCGGCGCCACGGACTCGCCGTGCACCACGGCCGCGCGGACGTTGAAGACCTCCAGGTCCGGCAGCAGCCGGTACGCCACGGCGGCCACCGTCTGGAGCGCACCGCCGCGCAGTTGGCCGAACTCCAGCAGCGCGCCGCCCAGATGACCGATGGCGAAGAGCGTGGCCGCGAACACCGCCGCCAGGGCCGGTCCACTGACGGTGGAGAAGAGCACGGCCGCGGCCACCAGGACCAGCAGTTCCAGCAGCGTGAGGTAGACCGCGCCCAGGTGCGCCCAGCGCAGGGCGGCCGGGGTCAGGGCCACCGCCACCGCATAGATGGCGCCCATGAGGGCCACCATGCAGACCAGGGTCCCGGCCAGGCCCAGGTACTTGCCCAGCAGATACTCGCCGCGTCCGACGGGCTTGGTCAGCACCGTGGTGATGGTGCCCCGGTCCATCTCCTTGCGCACCATGTTGGCCCCCACCAGCAGCACCACCAGGAGGCCGAAGAGCGCCATGGCCGCCAGGCCCACGTCGGCCACGATCTTGGCCTGGGCGCCCACCGTCAGCGGGGAGAGCACCACCGTGGCCCCCACCAGGATGAGGCCGAAGAAGCCCACGAGGTAGAAGAGCCGGTCGCGCACGGTCTCCTGGAAGGTCCCGCCGGCGATGGCCAGGGTCCGGTTCAGCATGACGACACCTCCATCCGGGGCGCCGCCCCGAGGCCCGCCAGGAACTCGGTCTCCAGATCGCCGCCGCTGCTCTGGACCTCGCGCACCATCACGCCGTCGGCCTCGCAGGCGCAGAGCAGGCGGCCCAGGGGGCCGGCTCCGAGCACGTCGAGCCGCCAGCGATCCGGCCCGCGGTCCGTCACCGTGAGCGCGGCCTCGGCGAGGACGCCGGCGACCTGGCCGCCCCCGGGCGGGGCGCCGATCACCACGCGGAAGGTCCGTGCCGGCGGCCGCTCGCCCAGGTCCTTGATCTCCGCCAGGCGCCCGCCCCGCAGGACGGCCACGCGGTCTGCCACCGCCTCCACGTCCGGGACGATGTGCGAGGAGAAGACGATGGTCACGCCTCGGCGCTTCTGTGCGAGGAGAAGATCCCGCACCTCGCGGCGGCCGATGGGGTCGAGGCCGGACTGGGGCTCGTCCAGGATGAGCAGATCGGGCTCGCCGAGGAGCGCCTGGGCCAGGCCGATGCGCTGGCGCATGCCCTTGGAGCAGTGGCGCAGCCGCCGGCCGGCCTCGCCGGCCATGCCCACCTGCTCGAGGCAGGCCTCGGCGCGCTCGCGACGCCGGGCCCGCGACAGTCCGAGGAGCTTGCCGTAGAAGTCGAGAAGCTCGGCCGCGGAGAGGTTCTCGTGGAAGTAGGGCGCCTCGGGCAGGTAGCCCACCCGGGCACGCGCGGCCGGATCGCGAGCATCCACGCCGGCGATGACGATCCGCCCGGCATCGGGGCGGATCAGACCCAGGATCGCCTTCAACGTGGTGGTCTTGCCGGCCCCGTTGTGGCCGAGCAGGGCGAAGACCTCGCCGCGGCGGACCTCCAGGGAGAGGGCGTCCACCGCCGGGGCGCCGCGGCGGCCCCAGAAGCCGCCGCGATAGGATTTGCGCAGGTTCGCGACCGTGAGGATCGCCTGTGATGGTCGGTTTCCGGCCGGCTGACGCGGCGACATGACCAGATCATCCTCCTGGTTGCTGCGCGAGGGCGGGATCTCACGCCTCGAGGCGTGATCCGCGGATCACCGCTGGAGGTTTGCAATCGGGATGCCAGCCGGCGGGAACGAGAAAGGGCGAGCCCGGCGGGCTCGCCCCATCTCGCGCAGACGGTCAGGATCAGGTGCCGCTGGTCAGCGTGATCACGATGCCGTCGCCGTTGGGGCCGGCGGTGCCGTCCTTGCCGAAGCCGGTGATGGAGTAGCCGACGTTGACGCCGTTCTCCGCCACGGGAGCGTAGCCGACCTGGCCGGCGCTACCGGCGACGCCGTCCACGGGCTCGGAGTTGCCGCCGGTGAACGGGTTCTCCAGCAGAACGCCGCCGGGCAGGTAGTCGTCGAAGTCCGCCACGGCCGGCGCGTAGATGCCGTCCTGGCGCACGGCGTAGTCCTCGGCCGCCAGCTGCGTGGTGTGCGCGGCGCTCTTGACGCGCGCCTCCTTGGCACGGTCCTGCATGGAGATGAAGTTGGGGATGGCGATCGCGGCGAGAATGCCGATGATCACGACGACGATCATGAGCTCGATCAGCGTGAAGCCCTTGTTGTTCACGGGGGTCCTCCTTGTTCCGGTCGCTCCGACCTCGGGTGTGGGCCGCGTGGCCCGGGAAGCCTGCCGATGGCAGTCCGTTGATTGCAATGGCCGTGCCAGAATCCGTTCACGACCGTGCGAGCCATAACTCGCAGTGATGAGGCACCTTGAGAAACCGGGCCGCCTCACTCCCGGTGGCACGCCGGCCTCCCGCGGTGCAGGATGCACCCGTCGGGAGCGCCGGATGTGCCCGATCAATGCATCCCGACCGGCTCGTCCTCGGGAGCCCCGGCGTCGGTGGTCTCGGTCGCGGCCGCGGTCGCCCCGTCGCCGGGATCCTCGGCGTCCTCCGTCTCGCTGAAGGCGTGGACGGCATCGAGGACC
>JAASSM010000336.1 GCA_021767885.1 bacterium
CCTCGGCCAGGTGCCCATCACCCACCATCCGGGCCACGTGGCCCAGGATGCGATCATAGTAGAGGTCGAAGAACCGCTCCAGGGCCGCGGGTTCGCGCCGGCGCACGCGGCCGAGCAGCTCCCGGTCGGGGGCTGGCGCGGTCCGGTCCCTGTCAGGCGGTGGCGTCATCGGGCGAGCGAACTCCTCGTGACCTCTGTCACGAACTACGCAGCGGGGCGCTGGCGCGTGACCGGCGAAAAAATCCGACCGGAACTGTCACGCTTGCGTGGGGCCCTTCGTACCGGAGGGTGAACGGGATCACGAGTCCCTGATCGCACGGCCGGGGGATCTCGCCGCCGGCCGTCGCCACTCGACAGCAACGAAAGGCCCGGACAATGACGCATGGAATCACGAAAACCGCACGCCTGATGGCCGGCGCCGCCCTGGCGCTGGTGCTGACCGCCACTCCCGGCGCCCTGGCGCAGGACGGCCCCACGCTCAGCCTGCACTTCGCCAACCTCGCCCCGCTGGACGAGGCCACCGAGGGCCTCTACGAGGGCTGGGCCATCGTCGACGGCATGCCCGTCAGCACCGGCGTGTTCAACGTCAACGCCGAGGGCGATCCCATCGAGCCCGGCGGCGGCCCGGTGATCGAGGAGTTCGTGCCGGCCGAGGACATCACCGGCGCCACGGACATCAAGATCTCCATCGAGCCGGCCGGCGACAGCGATCCCGCGCCCTCGGGCCTGATCATCCTGGGCGGCGCCGTGTCCACCGACATGGCCGAGCTGACCACCGGTCTGGAGGACGTCTCCGCCGCGGGCGGCTGCTTCATCCTGGCCACGCCCAGCGACAACCACGTCGACGACATGAACGACGACCAGGGCATCTGGTGGCTGACCATGCCGGGGCCCATGGCCGGCCTGACCGACCTGCCCGAGCTGGGCAGCGCCTGGACCTACGAGGGCTGGGTGGTGGACATGTCCGGCGGCATGCCCATGCCCTACACCACGGGCACCTTCGCCGCCGGCGACATGGCCGACAGCGACCAGGCCGGCCCCATGGGCGGCGGCCCGCCGTTCCCCGGCCAGGACTTCGTCGACTACCAGGGCGGTCCGGTGCTGGACCTGGACTCCGGCCACTTCGCCGCGGTGATCTCCATCGAGCCGGTCCCCGACAACAGCCCGGCACCGTTCCAGCTCAAGCCGCTGGCCGGCATGATCGGCGAGGGTGCCAGCGACGGCTGCGTGGAGAACCAGACCGCGCAGACCTTCCCCACCGGCCAGGCCATGCTCAACGCCTCGGTGCCGGTGCAGGCCAGCAACCTCAGCGGCGTGAAGGACCTGTTCCGCTAGGTCGACCGGGGACATCCGGCAGGGGAGCGGAGACAGGACGGCGCCCGGTCAGCGATGACCGGGCGCCGTGTCGTCGGCCGTCAGGCCACGGAGCGGTCTAGAGGCCCAGCAGGTAGCCCACCCGCAGCTGGACGTCTGGCGAGCCGTCGCCCAGGCCCAGGCCCAGCTGGCCACGCAGGTGGCCGCCGGCGGCCAGGCGGTAGTCGGCGCCGCCGCTGAGCAGGGCGATGTCGCCCTCGGTCTGGATGGTCAGCTCGGCCAGCCAGTGCAGCCGGGCGCTGGTCTGGAACACGGCGCCGCCGCCGAGGGCCAGGGAGGCGTCGCGCTCGCTGTCGTCCGGGCCGGTGGGCGTCTCGATGAGGTAGAGGCCGGCCGACCCCACCAGGGCCACCTTCTCGCTCACCGGGTGCCGCACCGCGCCGAAGGCGCCGACGTCCGTGTTGCCCTCGCCGATGTCCTCGCTGCCCAGGGGCAGGGTGACGAAGCCGCCGGCGGCGATCTGGGTGTCCGAGGTGGTCCGGAAGTTGTAGCGGCCGGCCAGGCGGAAGTCCGTGATGCCGGACTCGCCGTCGCCCTGGTCGGGATCCACGCTGGCGAAGCCGAACTCGCCGCCGAGCTGGAAGTCCGGCGTGATGGGCAGGCCGGCGCGGCCGGCGATGCCGATGGCGCTGCCGGCGCCGGCGTCGGCGAAGAGGAAGTACGGCTCGCCGTAGAAGCTGTCGTTGCGGGTGGCGTCGATGAAGAAGTTCTCCAGCAGCTGCACGTGATCGAAGGCCTGCAAGCGCGAGGCGGGCTGGTCCTGGCCGAGGGTGGGGGCGGCGGACAGCGCGGTGATCAGGAGCAGGGCGGTGGCCAGCAGGCGGTACGGGCGAGGCATGGTACGATCCTCCGGTGAGGGGTGATGCGGTGCGGGACGGATTCCGGGGCGGCATTCTACGGGATGCTTGCCGGGATGGTCAACGGGCGGGGGTGGGGGGCCTTGCATGCCCATGATCGATCCAGAAAAGGGATTGTTGCGCCCGCGATCTTCGGGCACGATGGGGGACCGCCCTCACTCGTCGCCGACCAGACACCGCCCATGCCCGGAGTGGATGCCATGACCGACCGACACCACGACACCGCCGGCCTGCCCACGCGCATCAGGACCCTGGTCCTGGCCCTGACGATCATGCTGACCACCGCGCTGCCGGCGTTCGCCGATCCTCCCGAACGCCCCGTCGAGGTCTTCGCCACCGCGGGGGTGGGCGGCGTCCTGGCAGGCGAGCGCGTGGACGGCAGCGGCCTGATCCTCGAGGCCGGGGGCGTGGTCAACATCTGGCGGCACCATGGCGTGGGCGTGCGGCTGCAGCTGCAGGATGGCCTGGAGCCGGACTCCTACGCGTCCATCGCCCGGGCCGTGTCGCACCAGCAGCGCTGGGCCGTGTTCTGGCGCTACCGGCTGCGGGTGGGGACGTTCGAGCCCTACGCGGTGATCGAGTACGGCTACGAGTCGCTGCGGCTGGAGGGCTACGAGACGGCCGCCCTGCGCGAGTACAACGTCTCGACCAACAACCTGGGCCTGGGCCTGGGGGCGCGGTGGCGGCTGAGCGAGCTGCTGGCCCTGCAGGGAGACGCCGGCTGGTGGCTGACGCCCCAGGGCGGCAACGCGGGGGAGAAGCGGCCGCAGCAGTGGTCGGTGCGGCTGGGGCTGGGGGTGGAGTACTGAGTGCCCGGCGCGGTTCCGACCCGGGCGACCAGCTGGACCGCCGTGAAGGCGCTCTACCGGCGTTGAGGCGATGGCGAGCCGCTGTCGTCGCCATCCGCGGTGGCGGTACGATCCTCGAGCAGCTCGTCGTCCACGATCAGGCCCATGGTCCGCGCGCGCTGCGCCCAGCGTTGCCGGGCCAGGGCCTGCATGTCCACGTTCTCGTCCATCTCGTCCACGATCTCCAGGCCCAGCAGGGTCTCGACCACGTCCTCCATGGTCACCAGGCCCTCGGTGCCGCCGTACTCGTCGATCACCAGGGCGACGTGGGCCTGGCGGCGCTCGAGCAGGAACGCCAGCAGGCGCCGTAGCCTGACCTGGCGGGCGACGGTGGGGATCTCGCGCTTGAAGTCGGCCAGGGGGCGGTCTCCGCCACCGCGCGCGTGGGCGAGCAGGATCTCGTCCTTCAGCACGAAGCCGGTGACCTGGTCGATGGTCTCGCGAAAGACCGGGACCCGGGAGAACTGCCGCATGCCGTCGTGCTCCACCGCGTCGGTGAGCGTGGTGCCCTCGGGCAGGGCCACCACCACCGGCCGCGGCGTCATGACGTCGCCGGCGGTCAGGCTCTCCAGCTGCAGCAGGTTGTGGATGATGCGGGACTCGTCGGCGCCCAGGGCACCGTCCCGCTCGCCGATGCTGGCCATGGCGGCCAGGTCCTCGCGGTGGAAGACGTGGGCGGTCTTGCCCCGGGCGATCCAGCGGGTCACCAGCTCGGAGACCACCAGCACGGGGAAGAGCAGCCACACCAGCACCTGCACGAACCAGGCCGTGGGCGCGGCGAGCTGGCGCCAGTAGACGGCGCCGATGGTCTTGGGGACGATCTC
>JAASSM010000337.1 GCA_021767885.1 bacterium
CCGTGGCCTGGAGCACCGGGTCGGGGCCGCCCAGCCAGCAGACGCCGCTGGCGGGCAGGGGCGCCGGCTCGCGGTCACGGACCTCGTAGATGAGCTCGGTGACGCAGCCCGGCTCGGTGCCCACGTGGCTGATCACCAGCTCGCGCCAGTCCAGGAAGGGGGCGGCTCGCGAGACGGCGTCCGGCGTGACCTCGTTGGTGCCGTTGTCCGGCGTGGGGACCACGGTGCCGTCGCGCATGAAGGTGCGGGCGGTGAGCACCGCGAGGTCCTGCCGGCTGCGGTCCCAGGCCACGCGCACGTCGCTGCGGCTGCGCATGGCCCACTGGGTCTGCAGGCGGCGGACGAGGTGGACGCGCCGCGTGACGCGTCCCTCGCCGTCCACGGCGATGGACTCGCCCTGGTGGAGGACCACCACGTCGGCGTCGGGGAAGGCGTCCAGGGGCGGAGCGGCGGCGATGAGCGAGGCCGCGTCCACCGCGGGCAGGCCGGCGCTGGTGGTGCTGACGGCGCTGGTGGTGCTGACGGCGCTGTCCGTGCCGCTGGCGCTGGCGTCGGGAGGTTGCGTGGCGGACGTGCTGGCCAGCAGCGGCGAGGCGGCCAGCGCGAGCAGCGCGGCCAGCGTGCATGCGGCGGCCGCCGGGATGAGGGTCGAGAAGCGCGCGGTCATGTCAGTCCCCCTCTCGCTGGGCGAGCAGGCGGGCGGCGCCGGCCTCTCGCCAGGTGTTGACGGCGTCGCGGAAGGCATCCCAGCGCTCCGCCGGGACCTGCCGGCGGTCGTAGCGCAGGTGGCCGCGGTGGGTCACCTCGCGGCCGTCGGCGTGGACGACCACGTCGCAGGCGGCGAAGTCGTCCACCGTGCCGGCCGACCACGTCGAGCGGGGCGGAGCGGCCTCGAAGCCGCGGGGCAGCTTCAGCTCCTCGTCCACGGTCACCGTCTGGGCGGACCACAGCATGGCCGGCGTCTCCCGCTCCGACGGCAGGTGCGGTGGGTCGGCCAGGCGGACCACGCCCGCGTAGCCGTCCAGGGCCAGGTTCAGGGCCACGGGCTGCCACAGGCAGGTGCGCTCGCCCATGGTGGCGTAGCGGGGCAGGCGGAACTCGCAGCGCAAGGTCATGGGCTCGGACCAGTCGACGGGATCGCCGGTGCGTAGTTCGCCCAGCTCGGCGCCCGGGGCGAGGCCGGCGAGCCAGTCGCGCAGGCCGGGCAGGATCCCCGACCGACGACCCTGGCCGATGGCGCGCCGCAGCCGGGTGTCGGCCTGGCCGTCGCCCTGGATGCGCAGCTCGCCCACCACGTCGCCCTCGGGGGTGATCTCGCCGCGGATGGTGATCGTGACCTGGTTCTCCTCGGGACCGTAGGCCCGCACCTGCATGAGGTCCTCGCCCTCCGGCGTGCCGATCACGTAGTGCTGCTCGCCCTCGGCGCGGGACCAGTCGTAGCGGCTGAAGGGGATCCAGGTGGGGTCCAGCAGGTGCCACGAGCCGTCGGGCTTCTTCCAGGCGCCCACGCAGTGGTTGAACTGGTCGGCGGGGATGCGCTCGACGCGCGAGCCGGCCATGGTCATGGCGGGGTAGACCTCGTAGCCGGCGGCGCGGCAGAGGGTGATGGCCATGCCGGCGATGTCCTTGCAGACGCCGCTGCGCTCGCGCAGGACCATGTCGCCGGGATGCAGGACGTAGCCCTCGCCCTCGCCCATGTTCAGGCCGCAGTAGCGGATGTTCATGGCCGCCCAGTGATTCAGGGCGTGGACCTTCTCCTCGTCGGTGTCCAGGCCGCGGGTGATCTCGTCCACCAGGGCGTCGATCTCCGGCGTGCTGTCGAACTGGTCCTGGTTCACGTCCCAGAACCAGCGGGACTTGCTCTGCCAGTCGTCCACGGTGGCCATGACCACCTTGGGCAGGTGGTCCTGGTCGCCGGCGCTGCGCCACTCGCGCGGGGCGGCGGGGACGTCCGTGAGCCAGAACCGGTAGGTCCGGTGCTCCTGGTCCCGCGTGGTCTCCGCGTACACCGGTGCGTTGTGGATCCGGTACTGCAGGGGCCGGTCCAGCGGCAGGTGCACGGTGACGGTCTTCTCGCCGATGGGATGGCGGCCCGCGAAGAGCTGGATGTCGTACCAGTGGCCGCGCATGGGGGGGATGTAGCGGCTCTCGTCGGCGGAGTCGGGGCTCTCGCCGGACGCGTTGGCCCCGTCGGACGCGGTGGCCCCGCCGGATCCCGTCGGGCCGCCGGCGTCCTCGAGATACGCGATCATGAAGCCCTTGCGGTAGGTCTGCACCTCCAGGGCGTCGCCAGGCGCGAGGTGCGGCACCGCCAGGCAGCGCATGCGCGCACCCCAGTAGATGGCGTGCATGGGCTGGGTGACGTCCATCGCCTGGCCAGGATCCACCTCGGCCACCGTGCCGTCGGCGTGGTGGACGCGCACGCGGCGGATCTCCACCAGCTGGCTGGCCGGGTCGTAATCGAAGCGCAGGAAGGCGAGCTGGCGCGCGCCGCGGTCGGTGAGGGCCTTCAGCAGGCGGTGCTCCACCACGTGGGCCAGGCCGCTGGGCTCCACCTCGGTCTCGGTGCGATCGAAGACCACGAGCTGGTCGGCATCCGGGTGGTCGGCGGCCGTTCCCGCGCCGGCCAGCAGGGCGGCGATGGCGGCAGGCGAGGTCCCGTCCCCGGGGGCGGCGGCTGCAGGCGTGGGTGCGGCCGGTGGCGACGGCGGCGGCGCGGCAGTGGCGCGGGCCACGGGCGTGCCCGGGCCGGCGAGCAGCGTCACGAGGACGGCCAGGACCGCCACGGCGGCCACGACGGACGCCACGGACCGGTCCGGCCCCGTGGCGCAGCCGGGCCACGGACGCAGGACGGGGCAGGAACGGGGCATGGGGGAACCTCCGGGGGTGGTGGGGCGAGAACCCCGCCATTGTCGTCCACGGTCGCGGACAGATCAAGCCGGGGCGAGGACCGCTCCCTGGACCGCACGGCGACCGGAGGCGGTCGCCGGCCCCGACGACCCACGGCGAGATTTCGATAAATCAAAAACAGGCGCCAATGAAGAAATTATTGCCCTCATATTTGTCGTTTTATGATATCATCATGGAATAATGCAAGCCCCCGCAGGAAGGACCGCTCATGCTGCATGGTCACCACAACCCGGTCTTGCGTCCCGCAACGCTCACGCTGCTCCTGCTCCTGACCGCCGTGCCGGCCCTGGCCCGGTGGGTGGCCCTGGATCAGGGGCCCGCCGGCCGTGCGCCGCAGGTGACGGTGCACGAGGCGGACCAGGGCGGCTGGCAGGTGACCGTCGCGGTGCCGGGCCTGTGGCTGACGCAGGCGCAGCAGGGCGGGGCCGAGGGCACCCTGGCGACGGTGCCCGGCTGCGTGCCGCTCCTGCAGGCCGACCATCCCGAGCTGCCGCTGCTGGCCCGCGCGCTGCCCCTGGCGGCCACCGGCACGCCGGCGGTGACGGTGCTCTCCGAGCGCTGGCGCCGGCTGCCGTCCGCCGCGCCCCTGCCCTCGGCCGGCCCGCTCACCCGGGATCAGGATCCGGCATCCGCGCCCCGGCGCTTCGGTGCCGTCTACCGCGAGGGCGGCGTCTGGCCGGCGGAGTCCGTGCGGCTGGGTCGTCCGTTCCTGGTGCGTGACCGGCGCGGCGTGGCCCTGCGCCTGCACCCGGTGCGGTGGGATGCGGCGGCCGGCGAGCTGCTGGTCCTCGAGGCGATGACCCTGCAGGTCACCACGGCCGGCACGGGCGGCATCAACGCGGCGACGGCGCCCGCGGCGGCGGCGCCCCGGGCCTTCGGGCCGGTCTACCGCAGGCTCTTCGGCGAGGCGGACGGCGCGGCCATGGGGGCCAGCGGCCCCGCGCGCGACCTGGCCGACAAGGGTGAGGACCTCGCCGACGTGGGCAACGGAC
>JAASSM010000338.1 GCA_021767885.1 bacterium
AAGGACCACACGCGCGAGACGATCGCGTTCTCGAAGCGTCGTCAGCATTCGATCTACCGGGTGGCGATCATGCTGGTGTGGCGGAACTACGTGAAGCTGCGTCGGGAGAAGAAGTGCTGGCAGACGCCGGCGATGCTGGTGGGGCTGACCGAGCGGCCGCTCAGAGAGGAGGAGGTCCTTTCGCGGAGGTTGTTCGTCACGCAGATCCCGTTGCCACCGTTGTGGGAGGACTACTACTGGCGGCGGGTGAAGACGCGGACCTTGCGAGTGAACCCGGAGCATGCGCTGAAGTACGCGTTCTAGGGGAAAAAGAGAAGGGAGCCGGAAAGACCGGCTCCCTGGGGGCCATCACCATTCTTCGGGGCACAACCTAGCAGTTGCAGGGGCCGAGCCAGCGGAGGTCGGGTTCCCGCGCCGCCCTCGCCTCATCCAGCCGCCCCACCGGCGTCGCATGCGGCGCCGTCTGCAGCAGCTCGGGATTGCTCCCCGCCTCCCGCCGGATCTGCTCCAGCGCCGCCACGAAGTGGTCGAGCGCTTCGCGGGTCTCGCACTCGGTGGGCTCCACCATGAACGCCTCGTCCACGATCAGCGGGAAGTAGATGGTGGGCGCGTGGACGCCGAAGTCGAGCAGGCGCTTCGCCACGTCCAGGGTCTTGACCCCGAAGTCCTTCTTCCAGCTCGTCCCGCTGGCCACGAACTCGTGCAGGCAGCCATCGGGATGATCAACCGGGAGCAGGTCCTTGATGCGCGCGAGCAGGTAGTTGGCGTTGAGCACGGCCATGTCGCTGACCCGGTGCAGACCGTCGCCGCCGTTACGCAGGATATAGGCGAGGGCGCGCAGGCACACGCCCACGTTGCCCATCCAGGCGTGGATGGCCGGCGCCTCGGGCGAGGGGTCGTCCACGAGGTCGAAGAGGCCGTCCTGCTCGATGATGTGCGGCCCCGGCAGGAAGGGGGCCAGCTCCTCGGTGACGCAGATGGGTCCGGCACCGGGACCGCCGCCGCCGTGCGGGGTGGAGAAGGTCTTGTGCAGGTTCAGGTGCACCACGTCGAACCCCATGTCGCCCGGCCGCGCCCGGCCCATGATGGCGTTCATGTTGGCGCCGTCCATGTAGAGACGGCCGCCGGCCTCGTGGACGATCCGCGCCACCTCCACGATGTCGGTCTCGAAGAGGCCGGCCGTGTTGGGGTTGGTGATCATGATGCCGGCGGTGCGCGGTCCGCACGCCGCGCGCAGGGCATCGAGGTCGATGCGCCCGTCCTCTCGGCTCTTGATGGTCTTCGGCGTCATGCCGGCGATCACCACCGAGGCGGGGTTGGTGCCGTGGGCGCTGTCGGGGATGAGGATCTCGGTGCGGTCGTGATCGCCGTTCTGCTGGTGCAGCGCACGGATCACCAGCATGCCCAGGTACTCGCCCTGGGCGCCGGCCGCCGGGATCAGGCTGCAGGCGGCGAAGCCGGTGATCTCGCAGAGGCTGTCCTGGAGCATGCGCAGCGCCGCGAGCAGACCCTGCATGTCGGCGGGGTCCTGGGCGGGATGCAGGGCGGCGAAGCCGGGCATGGCCGCCACCTGCTCGTTGAGGCGCGGGTTGTACTTCATGGTGCAGCTGCCCAGGGGGTACATGCCGCGCTCGATGTGGTGGTTCAGGTTGCTCAGCAGGGTGAAGTGGCGCATCACCTCGGGCTCGGCCAGATCGGGCAGATCGGCCGGCTCGGCGCGACGGCAGGCCGGGGGCAGCGTGGCGTCCACGGCGTCGCCATCCCAGCCGGGCAGGGTCAGGCCCCGGCGTCCGCGCCGGCCCTTCTCGAACAGGCTCGGCTGCTGGCTCCCGAGCCAGCGCTGGCACACGGTGGGCGGCAGGATGCTCTCGCTCACAGCTGCGCCTCCTCTCCACGCACGAAGGCGTCCAGCGCCTCGGCATACAGGCCGATGTCCTCGGCGGTGCGCTTCTCGGTGACCGCCACCAGGAGATCGTTCTCCGTGCAGCCGGCCACGCCGTCCAGGGGAATGCCCGCCAGCAGGCCGAACGCCCGGGCGTGCTCGCAGAACGCGCGGGCCGGCCGGGGCAGGCGGATCACCGTCTCGTTGAAGGCGGGGCCGGGGAAGGGCAGTTCCACGCCATCGATGCGCTCCACCTCGCGGCGCAGGGCGGCCAGCCGCACGAGGTTGGCCTCGCCCAGCTCTTGCAGGCCCGTCCCCCCGAGCATGGCCAGGTAGACCGTGGCCCGCGTGGCGTTCAGGCCCATGTTGGAGCAGATGTTGCTCGTGGCCTTCTCCCGGCGGATGTGCTGCTCCCGTGTCTGGAGCGTGAGCACGTAGGCATCGGCGCCGTGGCGGTCCACCGTCCGGCCCACCACGCGACCCGGGATGCGCCGGGTGAGCTTCTCGCTGGTGGCGAAGAAGCCCAGCAAGGGGCCGCCAGCCTGGCAGGGCACACCGAAGGGCTGGGCCTCCCCCACGGCGATGTCGGCCCCGAACTCCCCGGGCGTCTTCAGGACGCTCAGGCTCACCGGGTTGACCGCGGCGACCACCATGGCGCCGTGGGCGCGGGCGGCGTCGGCCAGGTCCGCGGCGGGCTCCACCAGACCCAGGTAGTTGGGATTCTGGATCACCACCGCGGCGGTGTCGTCGTTGACGAGGTCGGCCAGCGCGGCGGGATCGGTGGTGCCGTCGGCGCCCACCGGGGCGGTGACGATCTCGGCGTCGAACCCGCGCAGCATGGTCCAGGCCACGCGCCGCCAGCGCGGGTTCAGCGTGCCGGGCAGGACGATCCGCCGCTTGCGCCGCGCCGCGCCCAGGGCCAGGCACAGGGCCTCGCCCAGGGCGGTGGAGCCATCGTACATGCTGGCGTTGGCCACCGGCAGGCCGGTCAGGCGCGAGATGAACGTCTGCCACTCGTAGATCACCTGCAGCGTGCCCTGGCTCACCTCCGCCTGGTACGGCGTGTACGCGGTGAGGAACTCGCTGCGGCTGGAGATGGCGTCGCAGGCGGCAGGGATGATGCTGTCGTAGACGCCCCCGCCGAGGAACGACACCAGGTCCGCCTGGGTGATGTTCTCGGCGGCCAGATCGGCCAGGAAGCGCCGCACCTCCTCCTCGCTGAGGCCGGGCGGCAGATCCAGGTCACGGCCGAGGCGCACCGCCTCGGGGATGGTGTCGAACAGCTGGTCCACCGAATCAGCGCCGATGACCTCGAGCATCGCGCGCACGTCCTCGGGGGTGTGCGGAACGTAGGCCATGGTTCCTCCAGGCCGGTGGCGGCGTGAAGACGGTCGGTGACGTTGCGACGGCGGTGGCGGGGCGGGCCCCGCCACCCTGCTACTTGCCCAGCAGATCCTCGTACGCGGCGGCGTCCATGAGCGCGTCCAGCTCCGAAGGGTCGGCCAGGCGCACCTTGATCATCCAGCCGTCGTCCAGGGGGCTGGAGTTGACCTGGGCGGGATCGCCGTCGAGGGCCTCGTTGATCTCGACCACCTCGCCGCTGATGGGCAGGAAGAGGTCGGCCACGGCCTTCACCGACTCGATGGAGCCCACCGAGTCGCCCGCCGAGAACTCCGCGCCCACGTCGGGCAGATCGACGTACACGATATCACCGAGCTCGCTGGCCGCATGGTCGGTGATGCCGATGATGCCGATGTCACCCTCGACCTGGACCCACTCGTGATCCTGGGTGTACGTGCGGTCGTCAGGAATCATCACTCGCTCCTCGGGGTTGTGCCTGGTCTTCGCCGTCTCCGTGGCGGCCGCGTGGGGCCGCTGCCTCAGGACCCGGCGCGTTCGGCACGCGGGTCGCCCTTGACCCGCGCGCTCAGGAATGGCAGCGCGACCCGTGTGCAGGCCAGGCGCTTGCCGCGGACCTCCACCGTCAGGTCCGCCTCCGCGTACTCGGTGGCCA
>JAASSM010000339.1 GCA_021767885.1 bacterium
CATCCGGCCGCTGGCCCTGCCCGAGCTGCGCCTGCGCTTCGAGGTGGCGCCGCGCCACGATCCGGCGGGCCCGGTGGAGGTGGCAGGGGAGCGCTGCCGCGTGGCCGCCCACGGTGCCGATCGCGTCACGCTGACCGTCCAGACCAACCCCGGCGAGGCCGCCGGCGACGTGGCCCGGGTCGCGTCCGGCGGAGAGGCGTCCCGGATCCACCTCGGGCTGACGGTCCTGCGGCGGGGGCAGCGGGCGCCCCTGCTGCAGCTCTACGACGAGGTGGATGCCGGTCTGGGCATGGACGCGGCCACGCCGGTGGCGCTGCTGCTGCGGCGCCTGGCCCGGCAGGGACAGGCGCTGTGCATCACCCATCTGCCCACCGTGGCGGTCCACGGCGGCGAGCACTGGGTGGTGCGCAAGCGGGTCCGGGACGGCCGGACCGCCCTGTCGCTGCAGCGTCTGGACGCCGACCAGCGGGTACAGGAAGTGGCCCGGCAGCTCGGCGGCGAGGGCTGGCGCCGGGACGATGCCGCGGCCCAGACGGCCTACGCGCGGGAGCTCCTGGCGGCGGCGGCCGGCCGTTCCGATCGCCAGGACCCGACGCGATCTTGACAAGTCGCGGCCAGGGTGTAAGTTGATCCCGCCGCGCCGCTGGCGCGGCGGTTTGCCGGGTGCGCCCGTAGCTCAGCTGGATAGAGCGCTTGCCTCCGGAGCAAGAGGTCACAGGTTCGAATCCTGTCGGGCGTACCACCTCCCCTTCCGGGTACCGCATTGAGACTCCTGCTCCTCATCCTCGCCGCCCTGTGGCTGATCCCGCGCCTGCTGCGGCTCCTCCTGCCGCGCGGCCCGCGGGAACCCGGCCCGCGCGCGGGGCGTTTCCGCCGGGACCGGCGCCGCGATGCCGGCAACGGGTCCGACGCGCGCCCCGATCGCCCCGATCGCCTCCGCGACCTCACCCAGCAGGATATCAGCGATGCGGATTACGAGGAAATCCCGCCGGAGGACTAGCGAGCTGTTCCGCTCCCGCCTCCTCGCGCACGGCAACGACGCCGTGCCGCTGCGGCATGCCCGGCAGCTGCGGGAGCACCTGGTCGGCCAGCTGGTCCAGGCCGTCCTGATGCTGGGTTTCATGGTCGCCCTGGTGCTGTTCGCGCGCTCGCTGATCCACCTCTTCGCGCAGCACGGGGAGGGGCTCAGCCCGTGGTATCTGCGGTTGTCGCTGGCCGGAATTCTGGTATGTTTCGTGCTCGTCGGCCGGCGGGTCTACCACCGCATCGCCGAGATCCTCTGGCTCCGGCGCGAGCTGGCGGAGGCCCAGCGCAAGTTGCAGGAGCTGCGAGACCAGTATCGGGGTCGCCGGCGCGAGTAGCCGCGGGCGGCCACGCTCGCAGCCATCGGTTCCAGCCAGGAGTCGCGACGTGACCGCATCGTGGGATCAGAAGCTGATCGGCAAGCTCGAGGACCGCTCCGCGCACCTCGGGGTCATCGGACTGGGCTACGTGGGCCTGCCGCTGGCGGTCTCCATGGCCAAGGCCGGCTTCCAGGTCACCGGCTTCGAGCTCTCCGAGGCCAAGGTCGCCCAGCTCCAGCGCGGCGAGAGCTACATCATCGACGTGGCGGCCGCCGACGTGAAGGCCATGGTGGAGGCCGGCCGCCTGCACCCGACCACCGCGATGGACGACCTCGCCCGCGTCGACACGGTGAACATCTGCGTCCCGACGCCCCTGGGCAAGACCCGCGATCCGGACATCAGCTACATCCAGTCGGCCATGGAGGCCATCGCCCCGCGCGTGCACGACGGCATGCTCGTGATCCTCGAGAGCACCACCTACCCCGGGACCACCGAGGAGGTGATCGTTCCCATGCTGGCCGGCGAGAATCGCCGGGTGGGCGAGGAATTCTTTGCCGCCTTCAGCCCCGAGCGGGTGGACCCCGGCAACGAGCAGTTCCAGACCCACAACATCCCCAAGGTGGTGGGCGGCGTGACCCCGCGCTGCACCGCCGTGGCCCGCACGCTCTACGAGCAGTTCATGGAGACCGTGGTGCCGGTCTCCTCGGTGCGCGTGGCCGAGACGGTCAAGCTCCTGGAGAACACCTTCCGTAGCGTGAACATCGGCCTGGTCAACGAGCTGGCCCTGATGTGCGACGCCATGGACATCGACGTCTGGGAGGTGATCGAGGGCGCGGCCACCAAGCCCTTCGGCTTCATGCCGTTCTATCCGGGACCGGGCCTGGGCGGCCACTGCATCCCCATCGATCCCTTCTACCTGTCCTGGAAGGCCAAGCAGGCGGGGGTGGAGTCGCGCTTCATCGAGCTCGCCGGCGTGGTCAACGGCTCGATGCCGCGCCACGTGGTCGGCCTGGTCAGCGGCGCCCTGAACGGCCTGGGCAAGGCCGTCAACGGCAGCCGCATCCTGGTGGTGGGCGTGGCCTACAAGTCCAACATCGACGACACCCGCGAGTCGCCGGCGCTGGACATCATGAACCTGCTCGCCCGCCTCGGCGGCGAGGTGCTCTGGCACGATCCGTTCGTCCCCGAACTCGACGCCAAGGTGCCCGCCCGCAAGTGCGAGGAGCTCACCCGCGAGACCCTCGCCGGCGTGGATGCCGCCGTGGTGGTCACCGGCCACCGCGGGATCCCGTACGACCTGCTGGTGGACGCGTGTCCCGCCATCGTGGACACGCGCAACGCCCTGAAGGGGCATGCCAGCGACAAGATCATCAGGCTCTAGCATCGCCCCCGGACCGAGAAGGATGCCATGTCACGATACGTCGTCACCGGAGGAGCCGGCTTCATCGGCTCGCACATCGCCGAGACCCTCGCCGACCAGGGCCACGAGGTGGTGGTCCTCGACGACCTCTCCACCGGCCATCTGCACAACCTGGCGGGATTCCGCGACCGCGTGGAGTTCGTCGAGGGGAGCATCTGCGACCTCGCCCTGCTGCAGGATCTCTTCCAGGGTGTGGACGTGGTCTTCCATCAGGCGGCGCTGGCCTCGGTGCCGCGCTCGGTGGCCGAGCCCCTGGCCAGCAACGAGGTCAACGTCACCGGCACGCTGAAGGTGCTGCTGGCCGCCCGTGACCAGAAGGTGCACCGGGTGGTCTATGCGGCCAGCAGCTCCGCGTATGGCGACAGCGAGGAGCTGCCCAAGCGCGAGGACATGCCGGCGCGCCCGCTCTCGCCGTACGCCATCACCAAGTACGTGGACGAGCTCTACGGCAAGGTGTTCAGCGATCTCTACGAGCTGCCCACCATCGGTCTGCGGTACTTCAACGTCTTCGGCGCGCGGCAGGACCCGCAGAGCCAGTACGCGGCGGTGATCCCCCTGTTCATCACCCGCTACCTGGCCGGCGAGGCGCCCCTGATCCACGGCGACGGCGGACAGTCCCGGGACTTCACCTACATCGAGAACGTGGTCCAGGCCAACCTGAAGGCGGCCGCGGCACCGGCCGCCGCGGACGGCCGCGTCTACAACGTGGCCTGTGGCGAGGCGATCACGGTCAAGGACCTGTGCCTGCGCATCCGCGACCTCGTGGGCTCGGAGCTCGAGCCGCAGCACGGCCCCACCCGGGTGGGTGACGTGCGGCACTCCCTGGCCGACATCGCCGCCGGTCGCGAGCTGCTGGGGTACGATCCCGGGGTGGATCTCGCCACGGGCCTCGAGCGCACGGTGGCCTGGTATCGCGAGCAGTCCGGAGGTGCCCGATGATCCGCCGCGGACAGAGACCCCTGGCCTGCCTGCTATTGCTGCTCACCGCCACCTGGCTGCTGCCGCCTCCGGGAGCGAGGGCGCAGGAGCCGGCACCGGGAGCCAGCGCGGGCGACGACATCTACCGCATCGGCTCCGGCGACGTGCTCCAGATGAACGTGCCGCAGCGCTCGGAGATGGATCGGGAGCTC
>JAASSM010000340.1 GCA_021767885.1 bacterium
CCCCGCCGGCCTGGCAGCCCCCGACGCGTCCGGCCAGGTGGGGTTGAGCTACGTGCGCCCGTACGGCCTGGACTTCCACAACCTCTACTACGCCGGCGCCGCGGTGAGCCTGCCCGACGGCGCGGGCAGCCTGGGCGTGGGCTTCCGCCAGTACGCCGTGGAGTACGACGACGTGGACCTGCAGACCGAGTCCACCCTCTCCCTCGCCCATGGCCTGTACCTCTACGAGGACCTGCACTCCTCGGTGGCCATCGGCTACGGCCTGAACTTCTACCGCCTGGAGTTCGGCGAGACCGTGGGCGGATTCGATCCCGGCAACGAGGTCACCCTGGGCGTGGACGTGGGCCTGATGGCGGTGCTGCACGACCGCACCCGCGTGGGCCTGCTGATCCACAACCTCAACTCGCCGCACATCGGCGAGGACGAGGAGGAGATCCCCCAGCGGCTGCATGGCGGCTTCGCCTACGAGCCCTACAGCGGCGTGGTCACCACCGTGGAGGCAGAGGCCATGCCTGGCGAGGACACCCAGTGGCGCGGCGGCCTGGAGGTGGAGGTGGTCACCGGCTTCGCCCTGCGTGCGGGCATCATGACCAACCCCAACAAGCTCACCGCCGGTTTCGGTTACGCCGCCCACGGCGTGGGCGTGAACTACGGCTTCTCCACCGGCGGCGGGGTGCTCGACAGCACCCACCAGTTCGGTCTGACCGTCGGCTGGGGTGGTGAGCAGCGGTGATGGCGCGAACCCGCATCAGCGGCCTGCTGGCGACGCTCCTCTACGGGGCGCTGCTGCTGGGCTGCGCCGGGCTCGCGGCCGCGCCCGCCCGCGCGGCCGATCCCGATCCCGGTCGTCCCGCCCTGGCGCGGGGCAAGCTCGACCTCAACCGGGCCACCCTGGAGCAGATCCAGGGCCTGCCCATCGCGCCGGACGTGGCGCGGGCCATCTGGGAGCACCGCACCTACGTCCGCTTCTTCGACGACCTCTTCGACCTGCGCGAGGTGCCCGGCGTCACCGGCGAGACCATCGCCACCCTGCGGCCCCTGGTGGCGGTGCTGCCGCCGCCGGAGCCGGACCTGGCCATCCAGCGCATGTCGGCAAGCTACCGCCAGGTGCAGAACTACCTGGGCCAGGAGGGCTCCAGCGAGGGCCTGGTGGACGAGTACCTGGACCTGCTGCAGGAGCCGGCCGACGTCAACGAGCTGGACCTCTTCGACCTGATGAGCTTCCAGAACGTCTCGCCCGTGGACGCGGCCAACATCCTGAAGGCCCGCGAGCGCCTGGGCGGGTTCGGCGACGCGCGGCAGCTGCGGCGCGCGGAGGGCCTGCGCTACTTCGCCTTCCGCAACCTGCGCGACTTCGTGGTCTACAGCGAGCGCGAGCTGCCCGCCGACGACCGCGTCCGCGCCGATTACCAGCTCCGCTACTACGACACGCCCATCTACGCCGGGGACGACGAGGACGCCTTCGTGCGCCTGCGCAACGTCCAGCTCTACAACCCGGCCGTCTCGCACAAGCTGCGCGTGGACCTGCCCGAGGGCTTCCGCGCCGGCGCCCGCACCTTCCGCGGCCTGGGCGAGGAGGACTGGGACGAGACCCGCAAGGGCTTCGTGGAGGTCAAGAACAAGGACCTCGGCCCCTTCGCGCTCAAGCGCGCGGTGGTGGGCAACTTCCGCGTGGGCCTGGGCCTGGGCCTGGTGATGGACAACACGGACTTCATCCACTTCCGCAAGACCGGCTACGGCTGGAACAAGCGCCCGCTGGGCATCCGCGGCGATCTCAGCCGCACGCACCAGCACAAGCTCACCGGCGCGGCGGTGGAGGGGCGCCTGGGCGACCTGCACCTGACCATGTTCGGCAGCACCGACGACCGCGCCGGCATCCTCAACGCCGACGGCACGGTCAACCGCGGCATCCTCATGAACCCCCGGTTCAGCCAGGCGGCGCTGGACACCCTGGCCCCGGCCATCGACCGCGACGCCTTCCAGGAGGACCTGCTCGGCGCCAACGCCAAGCTGATGCTGGCGCCCGGCACCTACGTGGGCGCCACCGTGCTGCACAGCAACTACGACAGGGCCTTCGACAGCCGCGTCGAGACCATCCTGCCGGGCGGCACCGGCTCGCAGTTCTACGAGGCGCGGGACTCGGAGATCGGCGCCGCCTACACCAGCGTCTACGAGGACACCGCCGCCGGCACCCGCACCGCCTACGAGTGGCGCCGCATCTACGGCCTGGAGGCCCAGGCGGTTTACGAGAACCTGGCCATCCAGGGCGAGTACGCCTGGCTGCAGGACCCGCGGGCCTCGTTCCTGAGCGGCGACAGCCCCGACGCCTGGCTGGTCAACACCTACGCGCAGTGGAGCAACCTGCACCTGCTGGCCATCTACCGCGACTACGACATCGGCTTCGACAACCCGTACATGCGGTCGTTCAGCAACGACAGCAAGTACGAGCAGACCATCATCGACAGCCCCTACCGCCTGGAGAACGACCTCTACGGCTGGCTGGGCACCGACACCCCCCAGCCCAAGGGCGAGCGCGGCCTGTTCTTCGACATGCGCTACCGGATCAGCCGGCAGTTCATCATCAACGGCCTGCAGTTCGACACCTGGGAGCGCAAGAGCGACGGCGCGGACCAGTGGCGCTACACCGCCAAGCTGGAGTACCAGCCCAAGTTCAACCTGCGGTTCCGCCTGCGGCACCGCGCCTCCAGCCGCACCGAGGCCAACCCGCAGGACGTGCGCACGTTCAAGAGCTGGGAGAACCGGCTGCAGATGATCATGCTGCTGTCCAACTACAACCGGCTGCAGCTGACCTACATGCGCAGCAACGTGAACTTCCCGGCGCGCCAGCGGCTGGCCTATCCCGCGCCGCCGGGCGATCCGGACGCCGACGATCTGAGCGCCGTCGGTTCGGCCGCCAGCCCGGCCTGGGCCTTCGAGGCGCGGTACGAGCACAACGTCACCCCGTGGCTGGAGCTGACGTTCGGGTCGTCCATCTACGACGGCTTCTTCTGGAACTTCGAGGGCAACGAGTTCGTGCTGCTCGACGATGCCGCCTTCCGCAACTGGTTCAAGGTGGAGAGCCGCATCGGCGAGCGCACGCTCTTCCAGCTCAAGGTGACCAAGGACCACGGTCTGCCCGGCACGTACGTGGACATCCGCGAGTTCGGCGACACGCTGCCGCCCACGCCGGACGCCACCTACGTCCCGCGCGACGACCTCTACGTCCGCCTGCAGATCGACCACAGTTTCTGACGGCGGCGAGCGACCGACGGCCCAGGCGCCGGCCCGGCCGGCCCGCGAGGAGAACCGAACGATGACCACGCGAATCCACCCCTGTTGGACCACCAGCGCGCTGCTGGCCTGTGCGCTGATCCTCGTGGCGGCCGGCCCCGCGGCCGCGGTGCCGCAGATCGAGTCCACGTACGGCGGCCAGAGCCCGTGGCTCGGCGGCGAGATCAACGCCCTCGGCGGCACCGGTGCGGCCATCGGCCGCGGTGCCGCGAGCAACCTGCTCAACCCGGCCGGCCTGGCGCAGGTGCGCGGCATCCGCCTGGACGTGGGCATGGCCGCGGCGCTGCACGAGGAGGACCGCTTCATGCCGGTGTACGACAGCTTCGAGAGCTTCGTCACCGACATGGCCATCGCCAGCAACCAGAACACCTGGCTGGGCGGCGGTTTCGGCCTGGCCACCCGGCTGGCCGACGGCCGCATGCCGGTGACCGCGGGCGTCTCCCTGCTCGAGCGCTATCCGTACCGCTACCGCTTCGAGGAGGAGATCCGTGATCCCAGCCCGTTCAGCGACCCGCGGGACCGGATCATCGAGGAGCGCCGGTACGAGGTGGAGGGCGTCCTGCGCACGCTGAGCCTCGGTCTGGCCGCCGACGTGC
>JAASSM010000341.1 GCA_021767885.1 bacterium
CCCGGCGGTCTGCACGCCAAGCACGACGTCGACTACGTCCTGTCCCGACGTCCGGACTACGTGGTGCTGGTGGAAACCGGCGGTGCGGCGGGCCGCGTGAACCACTGGCGCGGCCCCGACCGCGCCCTCGCCGCGTCGGCGGAGTTCTCCGCCCGCTACCGCCCCGTCGCGTCGGTGCCCATGGGCTACCGGGAGGAGGTGGCGCGGATCTATGCGCTGCGACCCGCGGAACGTTGACGGTACTGGCCGCCTCGACCCTCGCCGTCCTGGAGGATCCATGATCATCCGATCGCTCTCACCGCTCCTGCTGCTCCTGGTCCTGATGCTCGCGTCCTGCGGCGGCGATGGCGACGATCACGGCGACCGGCCGGCCGACCCGGCGGAACCCGCGACTCCCGTGCCGGGGGGGACGGCGGTGGTGGCCATCAGCGACGAACCGGACGTCCTCAACCCCCTGGTCCGGACCTCCGCCGTGGCGGGCAGCGTCCTGTCCCAGCTGCGGGCCACCCTCGCCGAGATGGGAGAGGATCTCACGTGGCGACCGGAGATCGCCCGCGACTGGGAGGTGGCGGCCGACAGCCTCGCCATCACCTACCGGCTGCGTCCCTGGCGGTGGGAGGACGGCGCGCCCCTCACGGCCGAGGACGTGGTGCTGAGCTACGAGTTGCTGCGCGATCCCCGCATCGGCAGTCCCCGGGCCGACCTCCTGCGGGCGGTGACGGCGGCCGTGGCCGTGGACGATTCCACCGTCCGCTACCTCTTCGCCACGCCCCAGGCCCATCCGGTCCCGGCCACCGTGCACGCCGTGCTGCCGGCGCATCGCGTGCGGGGACTGCCCCGGGACCACGTGGCGTCCTGGCCGGACAATCGCCGGCCGCTGGCCTCGGGCCGGTGGCGCCTGGTCGCCTGGGACCCGGGCCGGCAGCTGGTGCTCGCCCCCAACCCGCGGTACCCGCTGGGCACCACCCGCCTCGCGCGCCTGATCCTGCGCATCCTGCCCGACGAGACCGCCCGCATCCTCGCACTGGAGACCGGGGAGGTCGACGTGGTGGCCGACCTGCCGAGCCAGGCGGCCCGGCGGTTGGCCCACGCGCCGGATATCCACCTGCACGGCATCTCGGGCCGCGTGTTCGGCCTGGTGATGTGGAACACGGCGCGCCCGGTCCTCGCCGATCCCGCGGTGCGGCGGGCCCTGTCGCTGGCCATCGATCGGGACCGCATCTGTCAGGACCTGCTGGGCGGCTTCGCGACGCCGGCGGCCTCGTACCTGCCGCCGGCGCTGTGGAACCATCACCCCGGGCTGCCGGCCGACCCGCATGACCCGCAGGCCGCCCGCCGGATGCTGGACGCCGCAGGCTGGCGGGACGCCGATGGCGACGGCATCCGGGAGCGCGAGGGGCGTCCGCTGGCGCTGCAGATCATGTATCGCGGGGGCGCTCCGGGCGGCGAGGCCACCGCGGCGCTGGTGCGTCAGAATCTCGCGGCCGTCGGCGTGGACGTCGCGCTGCGAGCGCTGGAACTGGCCACCGCCCTGGAGTTCCTGCGGTCGGGGTCCTTCGACGCCTTCCTCGGCGAGTACCAGGCCAACCTCTATGCCGACCCCTCGCCCCTGGTGGCCTCCGGGGCCACCGACCGGTTCAACTTCGGGCGCTATGCCAATGCCCGCGTGGATTCGCTCCTCGCCGTCGCCCTCGGCGAACCGGACCGCGAGCGCGCGCGCCCCATCTGGTGGCGCCTGCAGGAGGAACTGGCCACCGATCAGCCGGCCGCCGTGCTCTATTACCTCGAGCAGGTGGTGGGCGTGAGCACGCGGTTGCGAGACGTGCGGCCGCACATGCTCTCGGTCCTGAACAACGCGCACGAGTGGTGGATCGCGCCCGCGGATCGGCGCTATGCCGGCCCCCGGGCTGAACACTGATTGTTACTTCCGAGGTTGACGGCCCCCGGGCGTCCGCCTACGCTCATGTCGAGGTAATATTACTCTTTCATACGGGAGCTCATCATGACGTCCGACCTGAACCGTGCCCTCGCCCGGCTGAGCCGCGAGGAGCTGGAGCATCTGCTCGCCGTCAAGGGCGAGATCGAGCAGCTCGAGACCCGCCGTGATGCGCTGCAGCGTGAGCTGCAGGACGTGGAGGCGGCCCTCGAGAAACTGGTCGGGGGCGCGGGCGCGACGGGTCGGAAGTCGACGGCGAGGACGGCCGCCAGCAGGAAGAAGACCACCGGCAAGGCCGGCAAGAAGCCGGGCGCGAAGAAGCCCGCCAGGAAGACGGCGAAGAAGGTCGCCGGGGAGGGCGGCAAGACCGCCGCGAAGAAGACGGCGGCGAAGAAGACGGCGGCGAAGAAGACCGCCAGGAAGGCGGCGAAGAAGGGGGCCGGCCGGCGTGGATCCTCCGGCGGTGCGGGCACGCTCGAGGACGTGATCGTGCGCGTGCTGCAGGAGCAGGGTGAGCCCATGTCGTTCAAGGCCCTGCTCGAGTCCATCGTCATGAACAAGCTCTTCGTCAGCCGCAGCAAGAACTTCGACAACGTGCTGCGCCGGACGCTCTCCACCAGCGATCGGGTCAAGCGGGTGGCCCGGGGCGTGTACGCCGTCTAGGCGGCGTGGCGTGGCGCCGGGATCGGTCGCGGCGCTAGCCGGGGGGCCACCCCAGCTGGCGGCCGCCCAGCAGGTGCAGGTGGATGTGCGGGACGCTCTGGCAACCGTGGGCGCCGCAGTTGATCACGAACCGGTAGCCCGATCGCGCGATGCCGAGCTCGTCGGCGATCCGGGCCGCCGTCACCTGCAGCCGGCCCACCAGGTCGGCGTCCCCTGGCGAGAGGTCGTCCAGCGAGGGGATGTGGCGGCGCGGGATCACGAGCACGTGGACCGGCGCCTGGGGATCGATGTCCCGGAAGGCCACGAAGTCCGGATCGGCGTGCACCTGGTCGCTGGGGATCTCGCCGGCGGCGATCTTGCAGAACAGGCAATCGGTCATCAGGGCGGTCTCCTGTCGGTCCTGGCGGGATCCGGACGGCACCGGAGCGGGCGCTGGCGCCCGGCCGGCACGGACGACCCGGGTGATGCGGTCGGCGAGCCTACCACGGCCGGCCGGACGGCGGCAAGGACGGGCCCATGACCATCCTGGTCCTCGGCTACAACGCGCTGGACGTCACGGTCCCGGTCTCGGGCCAGGCGCCGCCGGACAGCAAGTGCGAGGTCCCGGATATCCGGATGGGCGGCGGGGGGCCCGGAGCCACGGCGGCCGTCGCGCTCGCCCGGCTCGGCGCGCGGGTGCGCCTGGTCACCGTCCTGGGAGACGATCCCGGGGCCGAGCGGCAACGTGCCGAGCTCACCGCCGCGGGCGTGGACCTCTCGCTGGCGGTCACCGTGACCGGGCACGCCTCGCCCAGGGCCGTGATCCTGGTCGATCCGGTGGCGGCGACCCGCACCATCTACTGGTCCCGCGGTGCGCTCCCGCCCCTGGCCCCGCAGGCCGTGGATCCCGGCTGGCTCGACGACTGCGACCTCTTCTACTGCGATGGCCATGAGCCGCTGGCGGCGGCCCGGCTGGCGTCTGCCGCGCGCGCCCGCGGCCTGCCCGTGGTCATGGACGCTGGCGGCGTCCGGCCCGGGAGCCGACAGCTCGTGGCGCGGTGCACCGACGTGATCTCCTCGGAGGGGTTCGCCCCGCGGCTGTCCGGCATCCCGGGGCCGCGGGCGGCGCTGCGGGCCCTGCGGGCCCTGGGGCCGCCGCGGGTCGCCATGACCTTCGGGGCGGCGGGTGTGCTGGCGCTGGCGGAGGACGGCGACGAGACCTTCCACGTGCCGGCCTACCGGGTCCCCGTCCGCGACACCACCGGGGCGGGGGATGCCTTCCACGCGGGCTACGCCTTC
>JAASSM010000006.1 GCA_021767885.1 bacterium
AGTTCGCCGGCGCCACCCATACCTGGACCGGCCGTGCGGTGCGCCTCGGCGGCGCCATCGACCAGGCCAGCCGCACGGTCCCGGTGGTGGTGGAGGTGCGCGATCCTTACGCCGCCGGCGGAGGACGGCCGCCCCTGCTGAAGGGCATGTTCGTCCGGGTGATCTTCACCGCCGATCCGCCGCCCGGGTCAGTCACCATCCCTCGCCGGGGCCTGCGCCCGCGCGACGAGGTCTGGGTCCTCGACCAGGACGACCGCCTGCGCATCCGCACTGCCAGCGTGGTGCGCGCCGGCGTCGAGAACGCGGTGATCTCCGGCGGCCTGCGCCCCGGTGATCGCCTGATCACGAGCAACCTGCAGTACGTGGTGGACGGCATGAGCGTGCGCGTGAACGGCGCCCCCGGGCGTGACGCGCACGACGGTACCCCTGGAGGCGCCGCCCCGGCCGCCAGCGACGCGTCCACCGCCAGCGCCACCGCCGCGGGAGGTCCCACGCCGTGAAGTCCGCGCTGAACTGGTTCGCCACCAATCACGTGGCCGCCAACCTGCTCATGTTCGTGCTCATCGTGGCCGGTCTGGCCTCCATCCTGACCATCGTGCAGGAGGTGTTCCCGGAGACGGAGCTGGACATCGTCACCGCCTCGGTGGTCATGCTCGGCGGCACGCCGAGCGAGGTGGAGGAGAGCGTCTGCATCAAGATCGAGGAGGCGGTGCAGGGCGTCGACGGCATCAAGAAGATCACCAGCACCGCCCGCGAGGGCCTGGGCACGGTGACCATCGAGCTGGAGACCGGCACCGATCGGCAGAAGGCCTACGACGACGTCAAGTCCGCCATCGACCGCATCGAGACCTTCCCCGAGGAGACCGAGAAGCCCGTGGTCACCCTGGTGGAGGCCCGCCGGCCGGTGCTCGACGTGATCGTCTACGGCGACACGGACGAGCGCTCGCTCAAGGTCCTGGCCGACCGCATCCGCGACGACCTCATGGCCCGGCCGGAGATCACCTACGCCGAGGTCCAGGGAACCCGCCCCTACGAGATCTCCATCGAGGTGAGCGAGGCCACCCTGCGCGCCCACGGCCTGTCGCTGGCCCAGGTGGCCGCCGCCGTGCGCCAGAACAGCCTCGACCTGCCCGGCGGCAGCGTGAAGACCGAGGGCGGGGAGATCCTGATCCGCACCGAGGGGCAGCGCTACACGGGCGAGGAGTATGCCCGCATCGTCGCGGTCAGCAGGCCGGATGGCTCGCGGGTGATGCTCGACGAGATCGCCACCATCCGCGATGGCTTCGAGGACGTGGACCTGCGCACCCGCATGCAGGGCCAGGCCGCAGCCATCGTGTCGGTCTACCGCACCGGCGACGATAACGTCCTGGACGTCTCCCGCGCGGTGAAGGAGTACCTCGCCGTGCAGGACCAGGCCCTCCCCGAGGGGATCGATCTGGAGGTCTGGCGCGACCGCTCCACCATCTACCGCGAGCGCATGAACCTGCTGCTGAAGAACGGCATGGTGGGACTGCTCCTGGTCTTCGGCGTCCTCGCCCTGACCATGCAGCTGCGCCTGGCCTTCTGGGTGGCCCTGGGCATCGGCATCAGCTTCCTGGGCGCCTTCTGGGTGCTGCCCTGGTTCGGCGTGACCCTGAACATGATCTCGCTCTTCGCCTTCATCCTCTCGCTGGGCATCGTGGTGGACGACGCCATCGTGGTGGGCGAGAACATCTTCGCCCGCCGCGAACGCGGCGAGGATGCCCAGACCGCCGCCAGCCGCGGCGTCCTGGAGGTGGGCGGCCCGGTGATCTTCGCCGTCCTGACCACCGTGACCGCCTTCTCGCCCCTGCTGGCGGTGGAGGGCATGATGGGCAAGTTCATGTTCCCGATGGCGGTGGTGGTCATCGCCGTGCTCGCCTTCTCCCTGGTGGAGTCGCTGCTCATCCTGCCGGCCCACCTCTCGACGGTGAAGTCGGTGCGGCAGCTGGGCAGCGAGGTGCCGCAGGAGCTGCGCGCGGCCCGCGGCCTGCGCGGGTTCTACCACCGGTCCAAGCACCTGGTGAGCGAGAAGCTCGAGTGGTTCGTGCACAACGTGTACCGTGACCACCTCGGCTGGTCGCTGCGCAATCGCGGCATCGTGATGGCCGTCGCCACGGCGGTGATGCTGATCACGGTGGGCTTCGCCGGCGGCGGGCACATCAAGTTCACGTTCATGCCGCGCATCGAGTCCGACACCGTCACCGCGAGCCTCACCCTGCCGCAGGGGACCACCATGGAGGAGTCCCTGGCCGCGGCGAAGCGGCTGGAGAACTCGCTCCAGCGGGTCCGCGAGTCCATCCATCCGGACGGGGCCGCCGGCGCGGACGATCCCATCCAGCTGGTCCAGACCACCGTGGGCTCCCAGCCCCGCGCGTCGGGTGGAGCCGGCCCCATGGGTGGCCAGAGCACCGGCAGCGGCGCCCACCTGCTGGAGGTCTCGGTCGAGCTGCTCTCGGCCGACCAGCGCGCCATCTCGGCCGGGGAGATCGCCCGCCGCTGGCGCGAGGCCACCGGCGCGATCCCCGAGGCCGTGGAGCTGAGCTTCAGCGCCGATCTCTTCTCCGCCGGCAAGCCCATCCAGGTCCAGCTCGCCAGCCCGGTGACCGAGGACCTCAACCGGGCCGCGCAGGAACTCCAGGACGAGCTGTCCACCTATCCCGGCGTGATCGACATCTCCGACAGCTTCCGCGAGGGCAAGCTGGAGCTGAAGCTGGATCTGAAGCCCGAGGCCCGCAGCCTGGGCCTGACCCTCGAGGATCTGGCCCGTCAGGTGCGGGGCGGCTTCTATGGCGCCGAGGTGATGCGCATCCAGCGCGGGCGGGACGAGGTCAAGGTCATGGTCCGCTATCCCGAGCGGGAGCGCACGAGCCTCGGCCACGTCGAGGACATGCGCGTGCGCACGCCCGCCGGCGCGGAGGTGCCGTTCCCCCGGGTGGCCCGGGCGGACATCGGCCGCGGCTTCTCCACCATCGAGCGGGCCGACCGTCAGCGCATCGTCAACGTCTATGCCGACGTGGAACAGGACCAGGCCAATGCCTCCGAGGTGCTCGCCGAGCTGGAGGCCGGCTTCCTGCCCGGCCTCCTGGAACGCTATCCCGGGCTGCGGTACGACCTCGAGGGCGAGGAGGAGCAGCGCCAGGAATCGGTGCAGAGCCTGATGCGCGGCTTCGCCCTGGCCATCTTCCTGATCTACGCGCTGCTGGCGGTGCAGTTCCGCAGCTACCTGCAGCCGTTCCTGGTCATGAGCGCCATCCCCTACGGCATCGTCGGCGCGGTCTGGGGCCACGTGCTGATGGGCTGGGACCTGACGCTGCTGTCGCTCTTCGGGGTGGTGGCCCTGGCCGGTGTGGTGGTGAACGACTCGCTCCTGATGATCGACTTCATCAACCGGGCCCGACGCTCCGGCCTGGCGGTGCAGGACGCCCTGCTGCAGGCAGGCCAGCGCCGGTTCCGCCCCATCCTGCTCACCTCGGTGACCACGTTCCTGGGCCTGACCCCCCTGCTGCTGGAGCAGAGCCTGCAGGCGCAGTTCCTCATCCCCATGGCCATCAGCCTGGGCTTCGGCGTGCTCTTCGCCACGGCGATCACGCTGATCCTGGTGCCCGTGGGTTACAGCCTGCTGAGCTCGTTCAAGCGCTTCTTCGGCCTCCGCGACGAGGTCTGGGTGAGCGAGGACGAGGCCGGGATGGGCCTGGGCTTCGGGGAGTTCGGCGGGCCCGAGGCGGCCGACGAGGCGCCGGCCACCCGTGGCTGATCCTGCCGGGGGATCGGGATTTGCCCCGGTCGCCGGCGGGCACCATCTTTGCATACAGGAGCGAGGATCTCCTGCTGAGAGCGGACCCTCGAAAAGTGTTGCCAGGTCCTGCGGCCTTGACGACCTTGGACGGGAACGCCGACCACTCCGCTGCGGCCGCAGCCGTGGCGGAACGACTCGAGAACGGAGAGCAGCGACGTGAGCGATAGCCAGCTGATCCAGGTGACCGAGGCCGCGAACAGCGCCCTGAGCGCGTTCGACTTCACGGCCCACGCCGGCAAGGGCGTCCGGGTCTTCGTCCAGGGCTTCGGCTGAAGCGGCCCCGCCCTGGGCATGGCTCTGGACGAGCCGAACGACAAGGACCAGGTCTTCGACCATGAGAGCTTCACCATCATGGTGGACCCCCAGACCCGCGACATCGTCGACCAGTCCGGCGGACTGACCATCGACTACGTGGACCAGGCCCATCAGAAGGGCTACCTGCTGCAGCTGAACCAGACCGGTGGCGGCGCCTGCGGCGACGGCGGCTGCTCGGGCTGCGGCTAGCGTCCATCGCGCGTCGACCCCCGCCGCCTGCTGGCGGCACGAAGGGCCGGAACCCCGTGGGTTCCGGCCCTTCTTCTTTCTGCGGCGGTTCTCGGTGGCGGTTCCCGGTGCCGATTCCCGGTTCCCGGTTCCCGTTCCCCCCTGGCCCCGCCCCCTGGCCCGCGGCGAAGCATGCCCGGGCGGTCGCCCTTGCCAGCAGCCCCGACGGCACGGCGGGCGTCAGAAGTCGTCGTCCTCCTCGAAGTCGTCGTCCCCGGCCAGGTCGCCGTCGATCTCACCGTCGAGATCATCCCCGAGGTCCGCGTCGTAGGTCAGGGGATCATCCGCCGCATCGAGCTCGGCGGCATCCGGCTCGCCGTGTTCGAGCAGCTCGTCCTCGAACGCCTCGCAGCACTCGTCGCTGCAGAAGAGGCGCTGCCGGTGACGGATGCCGTCGACCTCGATGGCGGCGCCGCAGTAATCGCAGCTGGTCAGGTTCTCCATGGCGGGCGGCCTCCCCTCGTTCAACGGTACGGTCGGTGCTCGCGTGAGAAGTAATCGGCGGTCAGGCTGCGGACCTGACGGTTGAGCAGCACCAGGGCGATGAGGTTGGGCAGGGACATGAGCCCCAGGGCGCTGTCGCCGAAGTTCCAGACGATCTCCAGGGAGAAGATGGCGCCCAGGAAGTTCATGATGCAGAACACCACCTTGTAGGGCAGCACCCAGCCCGGCCCGAACAGGTAGACCACGGCCCGGTCGCCGTAGTAGCTCCAGCTGATCGCCGTGGAGATGCCGAAGAGCACCACGCCCACGGTGACGATCAGGTAGCCCCAGGATCCGAAGATGGGCGCCAGGCCGCGCTGGAAGCCCCAGGCGGTGAGCGGCGAGCCGTTCAGCGCCATGTGTCCGGTGAGCGAGAGGGCGGGCACGGCGTCGAAGTCGATCACGCCGTCGCGCACCGGGACGGTGCCGCTCCAGGACCCGCCATCGGCCCGGAGCACGGGGTCGTCCACCACCGAGTGGTTGTAGACCAGCTGGGCTGACACCGGTTCCCCGCCGCGGACGGTCACGTCGCCGGTCAGCAGGTCGGCCGCCGCCACGCGTCCGTTGGTCTGCACCGCCGCGCCATCCCGCATGACCGTGATGTCGGACTGGGCGTTGACCGGGATCTCCTCCAGGTGCTTGTCCTTCCAGACACCGGTGGACAGGATCACCAGGCCGGTGATGGTGCAGACGATGAGCGTGTCGATCAGCGGGCCGATCATGGCCACCACGCCCTCGCGCACGGGCTCGTCGGTCTTGGCCGCGGCATGGGCGATGGGGGCCGAGCCCTGACCGGATTCGTTGCTGAACAGGCCCCGCTTGACGCCCCAGGTGAGCATGAAGATGAAGGTGCCGCCGGCGAAGCCGCCCACCTGCGCGGCGGGCTTGAAGGCGCTGGTGAAGACCAGGGAGATCATGGCCGGCAGCTCGCCCGCGTGCAGCAGCAGGACCACCAGGCCGCCGATCACGTAGATGGCCGCCATGTAGGGCACCAGCTTGCTGGTGACCGCACCGATGCGCCGGATGCCGCCCAGGATCACCGCGCCGATCAGGGTCGCCGAGATCAGGCCCGTGATCCACGTGGGCACGCCGACGTCGGCGCGCATCTGATCGGCCACCGTGAAGGCCTGGATGCTGTTGCCCGAGCCGAAGCTGGAGATCACCGTGCAGACGGCGAAGGCCACCGCCAGGGGCTTCCACTTCCTGCCCAGGCCCTTCTCGATGTAGTACATGGGGCCGCCGGCCGCGGTGCCGTCGGGCAGGATGGTGCGGTACTTCTGGCTCAGGGTGCACTCCGCGTACTTCAGGGCCATGCCGAACACCGCGGTCACCCACATCCAGAACAGCGCCCCGGGGCCGCCGTAGTGCATGGCGGTGGCCACGCCCGCGATGTTGCCGATGCCCACGGTGGCCGACAGCGCGGTGGTCAGGGCCTGGAAGTGGGAGAGGTCGCCGTCGTGGGAGGGGTCGTCGTACTTGCCACGGATCACGTCCAGGCCGTGCTTGAGCCGGCGCAGCTGCAGGAAGCGCAGGGAGACGGTGGTGATCAGGCCGGCCAGGAGCAACGCCGCCACCATGACGGGGAAGGCGTCGGGCCAGCCCCAGACGGTGCCGGACAGGTCGGCGGCGAATTGACGGACGAACTCCATGCGGGGCACTCCACGGTTGCAGACGGGGATGGCGGGTCCCGTGCAGGCTGGGGCGGCCGCACGGGGCTTGCTCTGCGTTTACCGGATTCGCGAGTCCATCTCAAGAGCGAAAAATCCGGCTTCGGGCCATTGCCCCGCGGACGCCGCCCCGCGGACGCCGGGCCGCAGGGCCGCGTTCAGCCGCGACGCAGCAGCTGCGGCAGCAGCGCGAGATCGTCCCGGCCCACCGTCCGCAGGGCCAGCGCCGCCAGCGCGTACAGCGCCAGCCACAGCGCCACGCCGGCCAGGAACGGCGACCAGCCGGCATCGAGCTGGAGCAGGAACCAGCCGTCCAGCCAGCCCGGTCGTAGCAGGTGCAGCAGGCCGGCGGTGGCCGCCCAGCTCGTCGCCAGGGTGAGCGCCGGTCCGAGGAAGGCCCGACCCAGCGGATGCCGGTAGTCGGTGCGGCCGAGGTTCCAGACGTGCAGGGCCACGCTCTGGGCGAGGGTGACCACGGTGGCGGCTCCGGCGCCGTAGTAGCCGAAGCGAGGAATGAGCAGGGCGTTGAGCACCACGTTGGTGACCAGCGCGCTGACGCCGATCATCACGAACACCCGCTCGCGGCCGGCGGCGATGAGGGTGCGGTTGAGCACGTGGTTGGCCGCCTGCAGCGGCAGGCCCCAGATCACGAGCTGCAGCACGGAGATGGAGGCGGCGAAGGCCGCCGGGTCGGCATCGGTGGTGCCCCGCGCGAACCACTCGATGAGCGGCCGCGCGCAGAGGCTGGTCAGCCAGGCCAGGGGCAGGGCGGCCAGGAGCATGTAGCGCAGGCTCCGCTCGGCCAGGCGCCGGGTGTCGGTGGCGGACTGCTGGGAGTAGCGGGCCAGGGCGGGGAACATGGCCGTCGCGAAGATGTTGGGCGCGATGAGCAGGATGTCCAGCGCCCGATGGCCCAGGCCGTAGATGCCCGTGGCCGCCTTGCCGGCGATCTCGTTGAGCATCACGGTGTCCACCTTGTAGCTGAGGATGCCGAAGGTGGTGGCCAGGAACATGGGCAGCCCCAGGGCCAGCATCCAGCGCAGGCCGGGGACGTCCTCGTCCGGCCGGGCGCGGCGCCAGGGGCCGGTCTTCCAGAACATGAGCGGTGCCATCACCAGCAGGCGGGCGGCACGGCTGGCGAAGTTGGCCCAGATCACGCCCATCAGACCCCAGCCGGCGTCGAGCCACCACCACGCCAGGGCGAAGTAGACCACCGCGGAGACCAGCTGGCCCCAGGTCTGATACTGGACCTTCTCGTGGGCCTGGAGCACCGAGTCGCAGGCCATGGCCGTGGTCTCGAGGAAGAGCCCGGCGGCGGTGACCAGGATGGCGGCCATCGCCAGCTCGCTCTCGCCGGTCAGCTGCAGGTAGGCCAGGAGCACCAGGTAGCACAGCGCCCCCAGGCCCCAGCGCAGGCGCAGCGCGGCCCACATCAGCGGCCAGCTCCACTGGCGGTGGCGGGTGACCTCGCGCGTCAGGAGCACGCCGAGGCCGAAGTTGGCCACCGTCAACAGGATCACGGTGAGGTCGTTGGCCAGGAACCAGATGCCCATGCCCTCGGGGCCGAGCAGCGGCGTCATCTTCTTGGTGATGAACACCGCGAGCAGCCGGCCGAGCATGAAGCCGGCGGTGAGCAGGAAGGTGTTCTTGGCGACGCTGCGGGTGGCGGTGGGCGGCACGCGGGCTCCTCGCGAGTGGGCGGGCGATGGCGGCGATGATGGCACCGTCGCCACCAGCCGCGCAAGCGGCAACCAGGTTGTGCCCCGAAGAATGTTTATGGCCCGCGCATGCCCGGGAGAGAGCCCCAAAATTTACATTTCATGTGCTCACGGGCAGCGATGGTGAGGGGAAATCGCGGTTCCGGCAGCCATCAACAATCTTCGGGGCACAGCTCAGAAGGTGCCGCGGGTGGCGGTGGTGATCACCAGGCCGTCCCCCCCCGTCAGATCGTAGGTCAGATCCAGCCGCGCCAGCTCGCTGCTGCCCGAGCGGACGCCGCCGAAGCGCAGCCCCACGCCCACCTCGTGGCGGGTGTCTCCCAGGTCGCGGTCCTCGTCCCGGAAGCGGGCCAGGCCGCCGGCGTAGAAGGCGCCCCAGCCCACGCGCGCCAGGCCCAGGGGCTCCCAGGGCAGCACCCGCCCCAGCTCGGTGTTCCAGCGCAGGAGCTCCTCGCCGGCCATGCCGTCCACGTCCAGGGTGCGCAGGCCCCGGTCCAGGCCCAGGACGGGCAGCAGGTCGCCGGTGAGTTGCTCGGTGTGGACCGCCTCGACGAAGGTCTTCCAGGTGTACGGGCGCTCCGGCGCGCCGAGCCGCTGGTACCAGCCCGCGAGGGCGCCAAGGTAGTGGTTGCGATCGTCGGCGGCGCCGCCCACGTCGGCCAGGGCGACGACCTGCTGGACCATGAAGGCGCGGCCGACGCGGTCCCAGTTGCCGACCACCGCCTGCAGGGACCAGGGATCGCCGGACCCGGCGCTCGAGCCCACGGCCGCGCCGGAGGGCCCGGCGCGCAGCTCCAGGGTGGGATCCAGGGGCACGTCCTCCTGGTTGCCGTAGCGCATGAGGAAGCGCGTCGTGGTCCAGTGCCGGCCATGGCTGTAGACCACCAGGTGCGGCCAGCTGCGCGTGCCACGCTCGCGGGCCAGGGGCGAGCCAGGAGCGGCGAGGAATCCGAGGTCGGCCACCCGGCCGTCCGACAGGACGGCCCGGCCGGTTCCCAGGTCCCAGTCCAGGCGGGTCACGTGCCACGCGGCGCCCAGGCGCCAGATGCGGCCGCGGCCAGCGGGGCTGACGCGCCGGGCCGCCTCCACGCGGAAGCCCTCGCTCCGCCGCGGCAGGAGGGCGTAGAGGCGCTCCGCGCGCCGCGGATCGGTGCCGGCGGGGCCGCCGTTGCTCAGGTACCAGCGCGTGTCGTGCAACCGCTCCCAGGCGCGGGTCTTGACCTGCCAGGCCTGGTCGTCGGAGCGGAAGGGGACCGAGACCGCGGCCCAGCGGTCGTGGCCATCGGTGCGCTCGTCCACGTTCAGTTCCACGGTGAGCGGCGAGCGCAGCACGCGGTGCTGGCGCACGTAGATGCGGCCGTAGGTCGCGTCGAGGTCGTTCCCCACGCCGGTGCGCAACAGCAGGGCGGTGCCCAGGAAGTTCTGCTCGGTGAGCGAGAGCCCCCAGCGCACATCGCCGCTGGAGGCCAGGGAGAAGCGCAGGCCCAGGCCCAGGGTCCAGGTCTCGCGGGTGTGGACGCGGACAGGGACCCGGCCATCGGCGGTGGTGTCGACGGGCGTGACGGAGACCTGGTTCAGGATACCCAGGCGCCGGAGATTGCGCGCGGACTCGCGCAGCAGGGCGGGATCGAACCGATCGCCCTCGCGGAAGAGGAGCTCCTGGCGCACCACCCAGGGCCGCGTGTCGGCGTGCAGGGCGTTCATGGCCCGGCGCAGGGTGCGGTTCAGTCCGCTGGCCGCGGCCACCTCCTCGGCGGTGAAGATGGGATCGAGATCCAGGCGGATCTCGCCGACGCGGAGGGTGTCGCCGGGAGCCGTCGCGGCCTCCGGCGCCGCGGCTGCGCCGGGCGCGACGCCGCCTGCGGTCGTCGCCAGGACCAGGACCAGACAGGCTGTCAGCCAGTGTCTGCCAGTCGGGATCACGGCGCTGCCAGACTGACGCACCGCATCTGCCAGCCTGGAATGCGCACCGGGGCACCGGCCCCTCCGACCGCCGCGCGCCGCGTTCACAGTTCGTTGTCCTGCATGAAGTTCCCGTGATCGACGGCCGTCGCGGCCCGGGTGGCACGCGGGTTGTAATAGGACGGGTGAACGACACCGGGAGCCCCGCTCCCGAGCGGATCAAGAGGACAAGGAACCAGAGACCAGGAGGTCACGCCATGTATCCCATCGCTCAGCTGATCAACGCCGCGCTCGAGCCCGCCAGCACCAACGGCCGCGCCTGGACCGTGGACGAGCGCCTGCCGCGGACCAACATCCTCGAGGGCGAGAAGGACTTCCGGCTCGAGATGGACCTGCCCGGCGTCCGCAACCAGGACCTGGACATCAGCGTCGAGGACGACACCCTCACCGTCAAGGCCGAGCGGAGCCTGGAGGTTCCCGAGGGCTACCGCAGCCGCCGCAGCGAGATGAACGGCAAGATGTCCTGGCGCCGCAGCTTCCAGCTCGGCAGCGCGGTGGACGTCGAGAAGATCGGCGCCCGCCTCGAGCACGGGATCCTGACCGTGACGCTGCCCAAGAGCGAGAAGTCGCTGCCGCGGCGCATCGAGGTCGAGTAGATCCGGACCGATCCATGACGCTGGCCAGCGGCCGCGTCCGGCAGGCCCGCCCCGCAGTCCCGCGGGGCGGGCCGTTCTCGTGCCCGGCACCGCCGCTCCGGCCGTGACAGCCCGCCGGCCATGTGTCATGATCGGGCCATGAAGCTCATCACCTACACGCAGGGGGCGGATCCGCGTTGCGGCCTGGCCCTGAGCGACACCGTCGGCCTGGACCTCCTGGCCGCCGACCCCACGCTGCCGGGCACCTGGCACGCCCTCTTCAGCGAGCTGGACCGCGTCCGGCGGCTCCAGGACCAGTACCTGCCCCGCGCGGCCGACCCCGTGGCCGGCGACGCCGCCCCCGCCCCGCCGCTGTTCCCGCTGGCCTCGGTCCGGCTGCTGGCGCCGGTACTTCTGCCGTCGAAGATCATCGGCGTGGGCCTGAACTACCGGGACCATGCCGCGGAGCAGGACCGCCCGTTGCCCCAGCAGCCCATGTTCTTCGGCAAGGCGCCCAGCTGCCTGCAGACCCACGACGGTCCCATCGAGCTGGCGGCAGACCTCACCCAGGTGGACGCCGAGGCGGAGCTCGCCGTGGTGATCGGCAAGCCCGCGCGGGCGGTCCCGGCCGCGAGGGCGGGCGAGGTGATCGCCGGGTACACGGTGTTCAACGACGTGACGGATCGCGAGGCCCAGCGGCGCGACCGGCAGTTCTTCCGGGGCAAGAGCCTGGACACCGGCGGCCCCTGCGGCCCGTGGATCGTCACGCCGGAGGAGCTGCCCGACCAGGCCCTGGGCCTGCGCATCCGCTGCTGGTGGAACGAGGACCTGATGCAGGACAGCTCCACGGCGCAGCTCGCGTTCGGCCCCCACGCGCTGGTGGAGCATGCCAGCCGGCACATGACCCTCTTCCCCGGCGACATCATCGCCACCGGCACGCCCGGCGGCGTGGGCGAGTTCCGCGATCCGCCGCGCTTCCTGCAGCCTGGCGACGTGGTGACCGTGGAGATCGAGGGCCTCGGCCGCCTCTGCAACCCCGTGCGCCGCTGGCCGGCGAGCTAGCCAGCTCGCCGGCCCACGGGCCCGAGCTTCGCGGGCGCGCGTCACCGCGCCGGCTCCCTCTCGCGACCGGTTCGCAAATCGCGCCACGCCCGGTCCCCGGCGTGCAATGCGCATCCCGCGGCGGCGCATGGCAGACCGACGGCTCTCGCCGCGGCGGGTCCGATCGTGCCGTCCAGGGACCTTTCCGGTGACCTCACGGCGCGCCCCCTGATTCCGGAACGTTCCTTGTAAGACCCCCGGTGGCCACCCGTCACGCCGGGCAGCTCGCAATGCGGGCCGCCCGTCCCGGCCCCACGACATCCCCGGGGAGATCCTCCATGCCGGCCGCCTGCGTGAGCCTCAACGAGATGACCGACGTCCTCGCCCATCTGCCCACCTACGGAGTCTACGCCTCGGGACGCCGCGCCGTGGATGCGGAGCGGAGCTTCCGCCGCAGCCTGGGCAGCCTGCTCAAGGAATGTGGCGACCACCTGCTGACGGTGGCCGAGCGCCGGGCGACGCTGCTGACGGGGGAGCAGGAGGAGATCCTCGACCTGCTGGTCGACCACATCAGCGCCATCTTCCGGCGGCTGGACCGCGAGGGCCGCGTGGCCATCGCCGGCAACCCCGCCGAGACCGTTCCCGAGCTCGAGGAACTGGACGGACAGCTCCTGCAGCTGGCCGAACAGGCCCTGCGCCTGACCCGCGAGCTGGACGAGCAGCACCCCGCGGAGGCCTGGTTCCGCGACCAGGCCATCCGCCTCAGCCAGGACCTGGCCGATCTCAGCCGCACCACCGAGGAGCGCAACTACCTGCTCGGCCTGGGCTGGGAATCGGAATTCGCCCGGATGCGCCGGAGGTAGGCCATGACCAGCGAACGTGACGTGTGGCAGGAGCGCAGCGCCAGCGAGGTGACCGTCTGGACTCCCGCCGCCCCCCGCCGGGCGGTGGAGGGCCCCCTGGCCCTGTCGCTGTTCGCCGGGCAGACCCTGGTGCTCGACCTCGCCCCGGGGCAGCTCGCCTGCCGCGAGTGCGACGGCCGCGTCGCCCAGGTCTGGCTGGACGGCCAGCCGCAGGTGGTCGTGCCGGACCGCCCCGGCCCGGGCGAGCGGCTGTGGTTCGTCCGTGACGACGCGCCGCTGACCTGGCGCTGGCACGCGGACGACGCCCTGGTGGTGGCCCTGGGCCGCGGCGGGACCGTGCGGCTGCCCGTGCGCGGCGCGGTGGCGCTGGTGGTCCGCGACGCCATGACCCTGCTCGAGTCGGTCCTGGCGGGCCTGCCGGACCTGGACCCGGACGTCCTCACCGACGTGGTCCGCACCCACGTGCAGGCCTCCCTGGAATCGCGCCTGCAGACGGTGGTCGACGGCGGCCGCCTCGATCCCGTGCGCGCCCAGGTGCTCCTGGAGGGACTGACCTGCTCCGACCTCGACGACGACCTCGCCGACCTCGGCCTGGCCGCCCTGCACGTCGCGGTGACGCTGCCCACCGGGGCAGGCGTCGCGCGCGATCACGGTCCGGATCCGATCCCGGTCTCGTACGACGACGTCCTCTGACCCCTTCGCGGCTGGACAATTCTCCCCGGCGTTCCGATCATCAGAGCGGCGCCCGCCGGCGGGCGCGCGCACTCCATCTCCCAGGGAGGCCTCCATGCCACGCCTGCTGACCGGTCGTCACGCCCGTGCCGGCCTCTGCGCCCTGACCCTGCTCCTGCTCGCGACGGCCACGCCGGCGCAGATCGTCAGCCGCGACGCCGACGTCGAGCCGGTGCTCGCCGACATCGTCATCGAGGGCAACACCAGGACCGAGCGCTGGCTCATCGAGGAGGTCATCGACCTCGAGCCGGGCGATCCGTTCTCCCTCACCACGTTCGATGCGGTCTGGGATCGCCTGGAGGACTGTGGCTACTTCGCCTTCGTGGACCTGGACACCCGCGAGGATGCCGACGGCGGCGTCACGCTGCTGGTGACGGTGGAGGAGGAGAAGACCACCCGCGTGACCCCCTACGTCCGCTACGACCGCCGTCACAAGTACTTCCTGGGCGGCGCCCTCACCGACACCAACCTGCGCGGCAAGGGCGAGATCCTCGACCTGCAGGCCAGCGTCCTGTACACCCAGCGCCTGCGGGGCTCGTGGACCAAGCCGTGGCTGTTCCGGGCCGAGGGGCTGAGCCTCGAACTGGATGCACAGTGGCACCGCGCCGACTTCGTCTTCCGGCCCTTCGAGTACACCGCCTGGCACACCCTGGCGGACGTGCGCCAGAACTTCGCCGGCGGCTGGTTCCTGGAGGCGGGGGGCGGTCACGAGAGCTTCGACCAGCACGATGCCTACACCTGGGAGGCCGGGCCCGGCGTGGTCGATCATGCCGCCGGACGCCGCGACACCTGGGTGCTGCACGCCGGCGCCGGTCTCGACACGCGCGACAACGTCTACTACCCGGAGCGGGGCCTCTACGCCGCCTATGACTACAGCTACCGCCTCGGCGGCGACGTGGATGGCCTCGCGCGGCACCGGGTGGATGTCCGCGCGTTCATCCCGCTGCCCGGCGCCCCCATCCTGGCCCTGCACGGCCTGGCCCATCTCTCCGATCCGCCGCCGTACCCGGAGTACGTGCTGCGCTGGGGCGGCCCGGAGACCGTCCGCGGCGCCCGCTATGCCAGCCGCGAGGGCGACACCGCCTACCTGGCCACCGCCGAGCTCCGCTGGCCGCTGGTGATGATGCCGGTGGCGGTGACGGGCGAGACCGTGGGCCTGGGCCTGCACGCGTTCACCGACGTGGGCGACGCCTACTACGACGACCTCCAGGATCCCGCACCCCGCGCCCTCTTCAGCTACGGCGCCGGCCTCCACGTCAGCCTGCTGACCTGGCAGCTGCGCTTCGAGGCCGCGAAGGAGCGCGACGGGGACTGGACCTTCGAGTTCATGGACGTCTTCAACTTCTGAGCAGGGCCTCATGTCCGCCGGCCTGGTCTTCACCGCCGACACCCCCTGGCCCCTGGGCCGGTTCCCGCTGCTGGCCGGCCTGCCGGACGTCGCCCACGCGGTCACCACCCGCGCGGGCCCCGATCTCGGCACCGTGGCCACCGCCGCCCGGACCGCCACGGCGGCGGCCGCGGCGGCCGCGGCCATCGGCCTGGACGGCGCCGCC
>JAASSM010000342.1 GCA_021767885.1 bacterium
GGTGATCAGGAGGTCCTTGATGCCATCGCCATCGAAGTCGACGGTGTTGGCGTTGCGTGGCTGGCCGGAGTAGCCCAGCCCCGTCTCCGAGGAGCGGTCGATGTACTCCACGGCCGGCGTCTGCGCCAGCGCCGCGGCGGCTCCCAGAAGGACGGTGAGCATCAGGAAGAGGTGAAAAAGAGCACGGGGATCAGGATTGCTCCTGAAGTTGGTTGAGTTGAGTTGAGTTGCATTCATCGTGCCATCCCTCCAAATGAGACACATCATGCACACGGTCATCGGCAAGACTTCGCCTGTCGGCCTCCTTTCGACTTGTCTCGCGGGGCGGGCGCCCGCGAGGCCGCGTGGACCTCAGCCAGATTCTCTGGCGTCGTTCAGCGAACGTGGGGCGGAGAGCCAGGACGAGTGGCAACCAAGAAGTCCATGAGCGGCATGCTCGGAAGGCATGCGCACACGTCACCTGGGTCGTCCTGTCTCATCTGAGGGGCCTCCTCCCTGTGCGGCCGACCCTACCGGGGTGGGTTCTTCCTGTCAAGCCAGGCATTGATGGAAGGATCGGCGCGCCCCACTCCATCAGCTTCGTGGGCGACCTCTTCGGCGAGGCCGCCCTGGTGGCCGTGGCCCGGGAGTACCAGCGGCGGACGCAGTGGGACGAGGCGCGGCCGCCGGGTTCTGAGTGGGTCGAGAGGGACACTGGCGTGTCCGTCGGCGGGGCGATGCGGCCGTCGCCCCGCCCGGCGCCGACGCCTCAGGCCAGATCGATCAGGCTGGACCGCAGCTCGCCGATGGTCCCGAAGTCGATGGTGTACTTGCGGAGGGTCGCCCCGGCCTTCACGAGCCTGCCGGCGGTCACGTAATTCCTGGTCGCCTTGAACTGATCGTGCTCCTCGACGGCGTAGACGCCGGGCCACATGGCGTCCGTGTCCCTGGCGCCGTCGGCCGTGATGTACAGCCAGGTGCTGGTGGTGCCGCTGTACTCGAGGATGGACCAGCGGTGGGCGTGGCCACCGCCCATGCCCATGGGCAACGCCTTCACCGTGACCTGGTTGCCCTCCGGGCCTGAAACCGGATATAATCTCCCTGCTTTCGCGGCCGTGACCGCGCCGCCCCGCCAGCGCGCGCGGCGTCCGCCGCCGCCGGTCCCCACCGAACAGGAGCCGCCATGCCCGCCCGACCTCGCCCCGCCGGATCCCGACCGCTGTCGCCAACCCGGGGGGCCCTGCCGGTCGGCATGCTCGTGTTCGGGCTGCTGCTGCTCGCCGTGCCGCCGCCACCCGCCGCCGCACCCACCTCCATCCCCTGCCTCGAGCCCGACACCGTCCAGCACTGGCTCGCGCGCCTGCCGGTCCCCGGCCCGGCCGATGCCGTCGTCACCACGGATGCCGCCGCGTATGTCGCTGCCGGCGACGCGGGCCTGCACGTCGTCGACCTCGCCGACCCCGGGCGTCCAATCCTGGCGACCACCGACGCCAGCCGGGCCGCCCGGCAGCTCGCGATCACGGGCAACATGCTGCTCGTGGGAACCGGCGCGGACGGCCTGCGCGTCCTCGACATCAGCGACCCCCTCTCCCCCACCGCGGTCGCGCTGCTGTCCACGCCGGCGGCGACCAGCGGCCTGGCCGCCGCCGGCGACCTGGCCGCCGTCGGCCTGCAGGACGGCACCCTGTGGCTCGTCGACCTGGCCGTGCCCGCCGGACCGGTGGTGCGCGGCAGCCTGGCGCTGCCGGAGACCGTGCGGGACATCGCCTGGCGCGACCACCTCCTGCTCGCCGCCTGCGGCCTGTCGGGCCTGCCGGTGGTCGACGCCAGCCAGCCCGCGGCGCCGCAGCTGGTGGCCGTGGCCACGCCGGCGGGCCGCCTGGAAGCGGTGGCCGTCCACGGCGACCTCGCGCTGGTCTCCGCCTTCGACACCGGCGTCTACACCATCGACCTCGCCGACCCCGCCGCTCCCGTCACCCTCGGCCTCCTGCCACACCCCGGCGGCGGCGCCATGCGCGGCCTGGCCCTCGCCGGCGACCAGGCCTGGGTGGCGACGAGCACCGGCAGTCTGCTCACCGTCGACCTCGCCGACCCGGCCCACCCGCGGACCACCGCCGAGCTGCGCAGCAACGGCGGCGCGCAGGACGTCGCCCTGCTGTCGTCGGGCGGGCTGGCCGTGGTCGCCGACGCCGCGGCCGGCGTCTACCTGGCCGACGTCTCGCGGCCCGCCGCCGCCACGCCCCTGGCCACGACCCCGCTCACCGGCTGGTCCACCGGCGTGGCCGCCGTCGACGCCACCACGGTGGGCGTGGCCGCCGGCCAGGGCGGACTCTACCTGATGGATGTCTCCGAGCCCGGGGCGCCGGCTCCCGTCTCCCAGCTCGCCCTGGGCGGCACCACGTCCGGCGTGGCGGTCAGCGGCTCGCTCGCCTGCATCGCCAACCATCCCGCCGGCCGGCAGACGGTCGACCTGACCACGCCGGCCGCGCCGGTGGTGCTCGGCTCGCTGGCCGTCCCGGGCGTGGCCACGGCCGTGGCCCCCGACGGCACGCTCGCCGCGGTGGCCGCCGGCTGGGGCGGCGTGCACCTGATCGACGTGTCCGACCCCACCGCGCCGGTGCTCCTGCAGAGCATCCCCACCGTGGAGGATGCGGTGGGCATCCGCCTGGCCGGCTCGCGCGCCCTGGTGGCGATCACCGGCGGCGGCCTGCAGGTCCTCGACCTGGCCGCGGCGGCGCCGCCGCGCGCGGCGTCGGTCCTGCCGTTGCCGGGCGAGGCGTGGGACGTGGCGCCGTTCGGAGAGCACGCGGCCGTGGCGGTGGCCGGCGCCGGCCTGGCCATCGTCGACCTCGCCGACCCCGCCGCCCCCGCGCTGGTGACCACGCTGCCCACCCGCGTGCAGGCGTTCGGCGTGGCGATCGCCGGCGGCATCGCCTACGTCGCCGACGGCGCCGGCGGCATGATCATGGTCGACCTCGCCGATCCCGCCACCCCACAGGTGGTCGGCTCGCTGGATGCTCCCGGTCTGGCACGGGGCGTGGCGGTGGTCGGGTCGGTGGTGTGCGGAGCGCAGTCGAGCGCCGGGCTGCTCACCGCGGCGGCCATCTGCGCGGACGTGACCGCGGCGCCGGGCTCGCCGCCGCCGCCGGGGCCGCCCGCACCCGCGGTCGTCCTGCATGGCAGCTGGCCCAACCCCTTCAATCCATCGACCGCCATCGCCTTCGACCTGGCCGCGTCCGGGCCGGTCACCCTCGAGGTCCTCGACCCCGCCGGCCGCCGCGTCCGCACGCTGCTGCAGCGGCAGCCGCTGGCGGCCGGGCCGCACACCATCCGCTGGGAGGGCCGCGACGACGCGGGCCGCCCCCTGGCCAGCGGCGTCTACCTCTACCGGGTCCGGACCGGCACCGGACAGGCCACCGGCCGGGGCCTGCTCGTCAAGTGAGCGGCGGATCGAGCCGGTCCTGAACGAAGTGTGCGCCACTGCTGGACACTTCGTTCAGGAGCGCGGCGCGCCCGGCAAGATCGGAGGGGGCCCCGATCCAATACGCCGTATATTGCATTTTCCAGGGTTTTAAAGCCCGGATGACGCGAATTTGTGCGTACGCCGTCCGGCGGTGGGAGGAGTTCGCGGCCGAGGCCGGCGTGACCGGGGAGCAGGTCCATGCCATCGGCGCGGCGATGCGCCCGCTCGACGATCGCCGCGCGTGAGTGCCGGGAGGGCTTGCATCGAGCCATCCCGCTAGCGGCGATGCACCCAGACCACCTCGGTCGTCAGCACGCCGGCGAAGCGATCGCCGCGGCCCAGCACGTCGGCGAACTCGGCCGTGGTGTAGACCAGGATGTCCGCCGGCACCGGCAACGCCGTGGTGTCCCAGTCGCGGCCGCGCTGATGGAAC
>JAASSM010000343.1 GCA_021767885.1 bacterium
CGCCGGGGGCGCCACCGGAGGCGGCCACCGCGTCGGGGTCCACCACGATCACCGCCGCGCCGTCGAAGCGGCCGTGGCGCAGATCATCCAGGGCGGCGTTGGCGTCGGCGAGGGGGTAGCCGGTCACCGTGGTGCGCACCGGCACGTGGGGCGCCAGGGCCAGGAACTCCTCGCCGTCGCGGCGGGTGAGGTTGGCCACCGAGACCACCGACCGCTCCAGCCACAGGTCCCGGTACGGGAAGGCCGGGATCTCGGACATGTGGATCCCCGCGCAGACCACCCGGCCGCCGGGCGCCACCGCGCGCAGCGCCGCGGGCACCAGCTCGCCCACCGGCGCGAAGATGATGGCGCCATCGAGGGGCACCGGCGCGGGCTGGTCGCTGGGTCCGGCCCAGACGCAGCCCTGGGCGCGGGCGAAGTCCATGCCGCGCACGTCGCCGGGCCGGCAGAAGGCGTAGACCTCGGCGCCCTCGTACCTGGCCACCTGGACCAGGATGTGGGCCGCGGCGCCGAAACCGTAGAAGCCCACGCGGCGGGGCCGGTTCGCCACCTGGATGCCGTCGCAGAAGCGCCAGGCGCGATGGCCGATCAGACCGGCGCAGAGCAGGGGTGCCACCTGCAGGTCGCCGTATCCGGCGGGCAGCGGGAAGCAGAAGCGGGCCTGGGCCACGCAGCGCTCGGCGAAGCCGCCGTCGCGCTGGTAACCGGTGTAGACGGCCTCGGGGCAGAGGTTCTCGCGGCGGGTGCGGCAGAACTCGCACTGGCCGCAGGAGCCGCCCAGCCAGGGGACGCCCACGCGCTGCCCCACCGCCAATCCCGTCACGCCCTCGCCCACCGCCAGGACCGAGCCCACCACCTGGTGGCCGGGCACCAGGGGCAAGGCGGGCTCGGGCAGGTCGCCGTCCACCACGTGCAGGTCCGTGCGGCAGAGACCGCAGCAGTGCACGCGGAGCAGCACCTCGCCCGGCCCGGGCCGGGGGTCGGCGATGTCGGTCAGCTCCAGGGGGGCGCCCTGTCGGCGCAGGACCATGGCGCGCATCGCAGCCACCTTCCGCCGGGGTACGGGCCGATGGTAGGCGCTGGGTCGCGGCGCGACAAGCGGCAGGACGGCGAGCGGCGGCGCGACGAGCGGCGGGCCGCCGGCCTCAGCGCAGGCCGAGCGCCTGGGCGGCGAAGCGGTAGGCGTGGTGGCGGGCGAAGACCACCGGCTCGCCGCCGGGCGTGAGCACCGTGTCCACGGCGCCGAGGGTGAGCGTGTCCTTGAGCCGCTGGTCCTCCGGCAGGTGGGGCAGCGGCTGCACCGGGTAGCGCAGGACGTCGCTGCTGGCGTAGCTGCCGTAGGGGCTGCGCTTGTAGGCCTGGCGCATGGCGATGTCCGGGTACGGCACGGTGGTCCGCGGGAAGGCCGCGCGCCAGCGGTCCCAGCGCACCAGGGCCGACGCGATCACCGCCAGGGTGTCGCCCACCGCCGGGCCGGCCACCGCGCGGGCCTGCAGGGGCAGCCAGAGGGTCTCGTGGGCGGTGGCCTGGGCGCGGGTCTCGCCCGGGGTGGCGGGCGGGCGGTCGTGCAGCAGGTGGTGGGAGTTCCAGATCAGGCCGCTGACCGCCAGCTCGAGGACCTGGCCGCGGTGGCGGCGGTCGAGCACCACGGCCGCGCCGGAGAGCGGGTGCCAGGCCACGGCGATGGGCACGCCGCCGAGGGTGTCGTTGGCCACCTCGTGCCAGTCCAGGACGCGCACGGGGTAGGCGCGGGCGGCGCCCGCCACCGTGACCCCGATCACGAGGTCGTCGGGGACCAGGTACTTGCCGCGCTCGGCCTTGTTGAGCGAGTCCACCTGGGCGGGGCGCAGCAGCGGCGGGGTGTCCAGCGACGCGAGGTTGTCGCGCGGCATGGTGGCGGCCAGCCACCGGCGCTTGACCGTGAGCGAGGCGAGGTCGTAACCGTAGGTCTCGGGATTCTCGCCGTCGCCGATGCGCGGCTCCTGGCGGCTGCGCTGCACCTCGGTCAGCTGCAGGGCGGCCACCGCCACGAAGAACAGGCCCACCGCCAGGGCGATCCACCACGCCCCGCGCAGGCCGCGGCGGGGCTGGCCGGTGGGCTCGATCCTGGTCACCGGGGCACCTCGCCCGCGCGGGCGGAGCGGCGGTCGGCCGCCGGCGTGGGCAGCAGGACGGCCGGATCGCCGGGCGACAGGACCCGCAGCTCGGCGTGGGTGACCCGCGGCGTGGTCTGCAGCCAGACGTCCTCGGCGCGGCCGGGTCCGCGGTCGGCCACCATCATCACGAGCGCCAGGGGCAGGTACGCGAGGCTGGCGAGGAACACGCGGCGGGCGTCGCGGTCGCTGTGGCTGCGGTACAGGCGCAGGCCCAGGACCAGCCACCACATCCCCAGCAGCAGCGAGCCCAGGGCGAACCAGGGGCCGGCCACGCCGGTCAGCGTGACCAGCAGGCCGAGGGGCAGGTGCAGGGCGGCGAAGACCACGGTGACCGGGAAGGTGATCCGGCCCTCGGGGTCCACCACCGGCAGCATGCGCAGGCCGCCGCGGGCGTAGTCCGCGCGGTACATCCAGGCCAGGGCCAGGAAGTGGGGCATCTGCCAGACGAAGAGCAGGGCGAAGAGCAGCCAGCCGCCGGTGGCCAGGCCGCCGGTGGCGGCCGCCCAGCCGATGAGCGGCGGGATGGCGCCGCACACCGCGCCCACCAGGGTGTTCAGCGTGGAGACGCGCTTGAGCGGCGTGTAGACCAGCACGTAGAGCAGGATGGTGCCGGCGGCCAGGGCGGCCGGCAGCACGCCCGACCAGGCCAGCAGCAGGAAGGTGCCCACCAGGCTGACGGCCACGCCGTAGACCAGGGCCACGTCCGCGCTCAGCCGGCCGGCAGGCAGGGGCCGGTCGCGCGTGCGCTCCATGCGCGCGTCGACGCCCCGCTCGCGGTACTGGTTCAGGGCGTTGGCGCCGAAGGCGGTGAGCGTGGTGCCCAGCACGGTGGCCAGGAGCTGGGGCCAGTCCAGTCGTGGGACGGCCAGGAGGTAGCCCACCAGCGTGGTGATCACCACCATGCCGCTGAGGCGGGCCTTGGAGAGCTGGAGCAGGTCGCGAACCATGAGCATCCCGGGGAGAGATCCGACCGCGAGGCCGGACTGGTTGAATGGCTAGTTCAATGGTAATGTATTGTCGTTCGGTCGCTTCGCCGCCAGTTTTTCCTCGCCTGCACCCCGGAGGTCCACCGGCCCATGTCCTCGTCTGCGCACGCCGACGCCCTGCCCGGGCACCCCGCCCGCGACCACGCCCCCACCGCCCGTCGCAGCGACCTGCTGGCCCTCGGCTTCGGCACCACGGTGGTCATGTGGTTCGCCGGCTACGTGGGCCGCTTCCCGGGCGTGGAGTCTCCCGGCTGGGTGCTCATGGCCCTGCTGCTGATCACCATGACGCTGGGCGGCTGGGTGGCCGGCCGGTACGCCGGCCGCGGACCCGTGGGCGGGCTGCAGGTGGGCCTCCTGGTGGGGGTGCTCAACCTGCTGGTCCTGGGCAGCCTGCTGACCAGCGCCGAGGCGCCCAACCGGATCATCCCCACGGCGGCGCTGTGGCTGCCGGGATCGTTGCTGGTGGCCGGCCTGCTGGGCACGCTGGGCGCCGCGCTGGCCCGCCCGCGCGCCATGGCCCCGGGCGCCGAGCCGCCGCTGGTGCGCCACGGGCTGTGCGCCTTCGCCACGGTGGCCGCCGCGGCCACCTTCCTGCTGCTGGTGGCCGGCGGCGTGGTCACCGGCCACGAGGCGGGCCTGGCGGTGACCGACTGGCCCAACTCTTATGGCTACAACATGTTCCTCTACCCGCTCTCGCGCATGACCGGCGGCATCTACTACGAGCACGCCCA
>JAASSM010000344.1 GCA_021767885.1 bacterium
CCCGGCGGCGGCGAGCGCGGTCGCAAGCGATGGTCGCGGCCGTGACCGGCAACCTCGGCCGCGAGGAGCGACCCCGGTCGCCATCGCGGCCATCCTCCGACACGCTACCGGGCGAGCACCACCTTGCAAGTGCGCGTCTGCGCACCGGCGCGCATGGTCACCAGGTAGGTGCCGGCGGCCAGGTCGCGGCCGGCCTCGTCCCGGCCGTCCCAGCTCACCCGCTGCGGCCCCGCCGGCAGGGCGCCCTGCGCCAGGGTGCGCAGGTGCCGGCCGGCCAGATCGTACACGGCGACGTCGCCGCGCGTGGGCCCGGGAAGCCGCCAGGAGACCGTGACCCGGGGATTGAACGGGTTGGGGAACGCCGAGAGCGCCATCGTCGCGTCGGGAGTGTCGGCGCCGGCGGGCGTGGCGTGCATCTGCGTCTGCACGGCCACCACGTTGGCGTTGGTGCCCGGACCGTCGAGGGTCTCGACGACGCTGCCGGCCTGCAGGTCGATGACGTACAGCGGGCTCTGGTAGCCCGTGGCGGTGCCGCCGGCCACGTAGGCCAGCCCGGCCTGGTCGAGGATGTCCACGTCGCGGGGATCGGCGGTCGCGTCCAGCGCGATGGAGGTGACCGTGCCGGTGGCCCGGTCGATGAGCTGGACCTCGGCGTCGTCCTCGCAGGTGACCACCAGGAGGCTGCCGTCGGCGGTGATGTCCAGGCCCCAGGGGTCGTCCCCCACGGCGAAGCGCCGCGTGACGGCGAGGGTGGCGCGCTCCACCTCGAGCACCTCGTCGGTGCCGCGGTCGGTGACGTAGACGTGCTCGCCGTCCGGGGCGACCACCACCTGCCAGAGGCTGCTGCCGAGGTCCGCCTGGCGCAGGACCGCCGACCCGTCCGGCGCCACCTCGCAGAGCGTGGGTCCGTACCAGTCCAGCACGTAGAGATTCCCGCTGGTGGGGTCGAGCGCGAGGTTCCCGCCGTCGATTGGCAGGGGCAGGGTGCCGGTCACCGCGTAGGTGGCGGTGTCGATGATGCTCAGCGATTCCTCGTCGCGGGAGGAGACGAAGGCCCGCGACCCGTCGCTGGCGAAGGCGACGCCGATCACGTAGTCGGCCACGGGGATGAGCGCCACCAGCGCGCCGCTGGTGCGGCTGTAGACCACCACGCCGTCACCGGACGCACCCACGAACCAGACCTCGTAGCCGTCAGGAGTCACGGTGGCGTCGTAGGGATAGTCGCCGAGCCCCATCAGGGGCAGGGCGGGGCGCACCTCGTGGGTGGCCAGGTCGAAGGGCCAGCAGTCGTCGCTGGTGGAGCAGCCGACGAAGCCGTCGAAGGCCCGGCCCGGAACCGCGGCGGTGGCGAGCAGGACGGCGAACAGGACGGCGAACAGGGCGAGGGGGCGGATGAGGACGCGGAGATGACGCATGGGACGACCTCCCGGGCGAGGCGCGTCCGCACCGGCGGCGCGCCGGAAGGGGGTGAACACGCGGCCTCATCCTACCACGGATGCTCCCGGGGCGGGAAGCGGCGCCAGGCGCGGCGTTGCCGCATCTGCCGGCGCGGTTACCAAGTGCGGGAACGCCAGGACGGCGTCGCCGGCGCGCCAGGCCCCGCCCGGGCGCGATCATGGCGTCGCCGCGCACCCCCACCACCCAGGAGGAATCCCCATGGACCTGAAGAACGCCCGCGCCCTGATCACCGGCGGCAGCGAGGGCATCGGCCGCGGCATCGCCGAGGCGCTGCTCGCCCGCGGCGCGCAGGTGGGCCTGATGGCCCGCGACCCCGAGAAGCTCCAGCGCACCGCCGATGAGATCGGCGCCGCCGCCTTCGCCGGCGACGTGGGCGAGGAGGCCGATGCCGTCCGCGTGGTGGCCGACTTCGTCGATCGCCTCGGCGGCATCGACATCCTGGTCAACAACGCCGGCTTCGCCCACGTCTTCCCCCTGATCGAGGCCGACCGCGAGCGGTTCGAGGCGGTCTTCCGCACCAACGTCACCGGCGCCATGCTCATGGCCCGCGAGTGCGCCCGCCATTTCGTGCGGCAGGAGAGCGGCAACATCGTCAACATCAGCTCCACCAGCGGCCTGCGCGGCGGCAAGAACGGCACCGCCTACACCGGCTCCAAGTTCGCCCTGCGCGGCATGACCGAGTGCTGGCGGGCCGAGCTGCGACCGCACAACGTGCGCGTGATGCTGGTCAACCCCAGCGAGGTGCAGACCGGGTTCTTCGGCAAGCTGGGCCAGGAGCGCGAGTTCTCGGAGAAGAAGCTGCGGCCGCAGGAGATCGCCGCCGCCATCGTGGGCGCCCTGGAGATGGACGACCGCGGGTTCATCCCCGAGTTCTCGGTGTTCGCGACGAATCCGTGGTGACGCCCTGGCCGAGGCGGAACTCCTGCCGCCAGCCGCAGCGGTAACACTGCAGGTCCAGCACCCGCGGATAGCGGTACGCCAGGCCGAGGCCGGCGACCAGCGGCGCGCACAGGACCAGGAGTTCGATCTCGCTGGAGAAGCCCAGGCCACTCTCGCCGAGCTTCCATAACGCGAACCCGCCCACGAACACCCAGGGGAACGCCAGGGCGATGGACGCCAGACGCACCCGCCGCGCCAGGCGCGCCATGGTGGGGTGGGGGATCCGCAGCTCGGCCTGGCAGGCGGGGCAGTGGCGGGGAGGGAAAGTGGCAGACATGGCGAGCCTCGCGGGCAATGGCCGGGATGGGCCGGGATCGTCGATCGGATACGGTGATCGGGGTCGCGATGGCCCGATCATACCATGGACCGGCTGCGCTGGTCATGGGCAGGACGTCCCGGGCAGGCGGCGAGGCGTGCACTTAAGGAATTCCCTTGCACCGGCGTTCCCGGATCGGTATGCTCCTTCATGAGCGATGCGCGCCCAGGGTGGCGCGACGGGCGGAGTAGGTCTGGGCGGCCGAAATGCCCGGGCGAGGTGGGTCTCGCCGTGCGTGTCCCGCCTGGAAGGAGGTGATCCAGTGAGCGAATTCTGTAGCGGTCTGGTGGAGGTGGCGTCCCCCTAGCGCTGGGGTGTCGTCGACCACGGCGTTGCACGGGGCCCCACGGGGGTAACCCAACGCCACCGCCGCCGATCACTTGCCGGGGCCCGGGACCATGCGTTCCGGGCCCCGGTTCCGTTTCCGTTCAGCGCGCGGCCAGTTGCTGCTGCAGCTCCCAGACCTGCTGCTCGAGCTCGGCGATGCGCAAGGCCGCCTGCCGCTCCGCCTGGTCCAGCGCCTCCCGCAGGTCGCTGGCGGAGGACTCCACCTCGCGCATGATCTGCAGGCGCTCGAGGCGGAGCATGAGTTCGTCCACCTTCACCGGCTTCTGCAGGTAATCCGTCGCGCCGCGCTTCATGGCCGCGATGGCGGTGTCCACCGAGGCGTGGGCGGTGATCACGAGGACCTCGGTGCGCGGCAGGACCCCGCGGACGTGGTCCAGCAGGTCCAGGCCGTCGACCCGGCCAGGCATCATCAGATCGGTGATCACCACGTCGTAGCGGGCACCGTCGAGCTGATCGACGGCCTCCTCGCCGGTGGCCAGGCAGTCCACGGCATGGCCGTGGCGGCCCAGCTGGGTGGCCAGCAGGAGCCGGGTGGTGGGGTCGTCGTCGACCACGAGCACGTGCAAGGCATTCATCTCAGCCACCCTCCGTCAGCTGGTAGGACACCGCCCCCAGGTGTCGCCGGGGGACGAAGCGATCGCACACGCCCACCAGCGACTCCGTGGCACCCACCAGCAGGGCCCCGTCGGACGCCAGGGTCCGGGCGATCCGTGCGAAGAGATCCCGGCGGACCGCGGGCTCGAAGTAGATGGCCACGTTGCGGCAGAGGACCACGTCGAACCGACCCACGGTGAGCGGTTCG
>JAASSM010000345.1 GCA_021767885.1 bacterium
CAATTCCCAATTCTCCGTTTGAGACACTGAAATTCAGGCCCGGTCCCGGATTGAGTCCTCCATCGTTGAGTGAAGTAACGTCAATGTTGGCCGGGTTGAATTGGCGAAAATCAGAAGCGTAATAATCTTCAAGATACCAGCTGTCGAAGACTTTATCGCCGGCGGTGATCGAACCACCATCGAACAATTCGCCGAGGGTGATGGCCTGCGCACCGCCCGGTAGAGCAATGCTCAGCCACAACAGCAGCAGGAACAGTTTCGGGACAAGTTTTCTCATTTTTTTCCTCCTTGCCGGGATTCATCCTTTAGGGGAATAAGGCCTGCTGTCTTTGTGCTATTGAATCTCCCCACCAGTTGTCGGTGAAGTCGAGGGTGCGGATCTCACCGCAATCCGCGCGCTCGCCGACCCACACGGCGCCGCGTTCGCCGGCGGCCAGATTGCAGCCGGTGATCGAGGCATAGCCGTAGGACCGCCCGAGGATGGAGGTATCCTCGACGCTCTGGATGTCGCAGTTGCGCATGGTGATCCGACCGGTCTGCTCGGTCGACAGGACGGCCACCTCCACGTCTCGGTACGTGCAGTCGATGATCGTCGCGTCACTCGCGATTGCAACGTATCCTGCATGGATGCGCTGGTTCTCGAACTCGCACGAGCGAAAGACTGCTCGCGTCCCCATGGTGACGACCCGCCCTGGACCTGGGCGTGCAGGACGTCAAGCAGAGCTACGACTGGGACGCCACCGTGGCGGGCTTCGACGGTGCGGACTGGCCCGCGGTCACCAACGCCTTCTTCGCCCAGGTGGACTGCCAGGTGACCCTGGTCCTGCGGCCGGTGGACACCACCGGCCCACCTATCCGGCCGGTGTTCCCACCACCCCGCTGGACCATCCGGACGCGGTGACCGCCTTCGGCGCCCTGGTCGACAGCCTGTGGGTGCGGATGCCGGACCTGCGCGCCGGCGACCGGATCGGCGCCATCCTGGTGGGCAACGAGGTGGACGCGTACCTGCGCACCCTCGGCCTGCGCCACCACGACGGCACCGCGAACCCGGCCTGGCAGCGGCTGGCCGACGCGGCCGCGGCGCGCGGCTGGTGACGCGCACGGGCCCGGCCTTCCTCCTGGAAGGGCCGGGCCCGTGCGTGGCATCGTTCCGCTGGGCGACCGCCGCTACCGGCTCCGCTTGAGGAACTTGTAGAAGTCGCTGTCGGTGGACAGCACCAGCCGCGTGTCCGAGCCCACGGCCGCGGCGTAGCTCTCGAGCGTCTTGAGGAACTCGTAGAACTGGGCCGACTCGGGGCTGCGGTCGTAGGCCGCGGCGTAGATGCTGGTGGCCTCGGCGTCGGCGTGGCCGCGGATCTCCTCGGCGGTCTTGTAGGCCCCCGACTGGATGCGCAGCAGCTCGCGCTCGCGCTCGCCGCTGATGCGGCTGGCCTCGCCCTGCCCCTCGCTGCGGAAGCGGTCGGCGATGCGCTTGCGCTCGGCGATCATGCGCTCGTAGACCTTTCGCTGCACCTCCTCCACGTAGTTGATGCGCTTGAACTGCATGTCGAGGATCTCGATGCCCAGGTCGCCGGTGCGCGCCTGGGCGAGCCGCAGGATCTCCTCGCGGATGTCGCCACGGCCGTCGTCGATGGGCTCGAGGGTGGTCTCGTCCTCCACCTCGAGCTCCGACTGCTGCGCCTCCCGGTTGGTGGACCGCACCACCTCGAGCACGTCGTACTTGGCGATGGCATTGCGCGTCTCGCCGTCGAGGATGTCGTCCAGGCGGGTCTGGGCGCCCATCTCGTCGCGCAGGCGCTGGAAGTAGAGCAGCGGATCGGTGATGCGCCAGCGGGCGTAGGTATCCACCCAGATGAAGCGCTTGTCCCGGGTGGGCAGCTGGTTGGGGTCGCCGTCCCACTCGAGGAACCGCTTCTCGAAGCGGTTGACCTTCTGGATGAACGGGATCTTGAACTTCAGGCCCGGGCTGTCCACCACGTCGCCGGTGGGCTTGCCGAACTGGGTGATGATCACCTGGTCGTACTCGTTGACCACGTAGTAGGAGTTGAAGGCGACCAGGGCGACGATCGCCACGATGATGATGATGGCGATGCGGTTCATCGCTGACCTCCCTGGGCGGTGGGCGCCTGGGCGCCGTCGAGGTTGAGCAGGGGCAGGAGGTTCTGCAGGTCGCCATCGACGATCACCTTGCCCTGCACCTGGGGCAGCACCTCGGCCATGGTCTCGAGGTAGAGGCGGGTGCGGGTCACGTCGGGCGCCTTGCGGAACTCGTCGTACAGGGCCACGAAGCGGGCGGAGTCGCCGCGCGCCTCGTTGATGCGGCGCAGCGCATAGCCCTCGGCCTCCTGGATGGTCTGCAGGGCCTCGCCCTCGGCGCGCGGGATCACGCGGTTGTACTCGCTCTGCGCCTGGTTGATCAGCTTCTCCTTCTCCTGCTGGGCCTCGTTGACCTCGTTGAAGCTGGGCTTGACCGGGTCGGGCGGGTTGACGTCCTGCAGGACCACCTGATCGACCTTGATGCCGATGTCGTACTGGTCGCAGAGCTCCTGCAGGTCGATCTGCACCTGGTTGGCCACCTCGGCGCGGCCCACGGTGAGCACCTCGTTGACGGTGCGGTCGCCCACGATCTTGCGCATCACCGCCTCGCTCATGGCGCGGAAGGTGCTGCGGGGGCTGCGCACCTGGAAGAGGAACTTGTAGGGGTCGATGATGCGGTACTGCACCACCCACTCCACGTTCGCGGCGTTGAGGTCGCCGGTCAGCATGTTGGCTTCCTCGAGGAAGCCGCGCGTGGCGTATTGAGATCGCTGGCCGGCCTGGACGGTGCGGAAGCCGAACTCGTCCTTCCACTGGCGCTGCACCGGCACCTTCTGGGCCTTCTCGATGCCGAAGGGCAGCTTCATGTGCAGGCCGGGACCGGACTGACGCACGTACTCGCCGAAGCGCAGCACCAGCGCCACCTCCTCGGGCTCCACCTGGTAGAAGCTGGTGAAGCCGGCCACGAGGATCAGCAACCCGATCAGGATGTTGCGGATCAGCTTGAAATTGGGCTCTGGCAGCTTGATCTCCGGCCCTTCGGGCGAGCCGCCGAATCGACGCGGGTCGGTCATCGGTTTCCTCCGCGGACAGGGGTTCCCTCTCGGCCCGGAGCCGCCGCGCGACCACGCGAGACCGCTCCGGCTGGCGGACGACCGGTCGTGGCGGCTCCCGGTCACCCGTCTATGTTGTGCTCAAATGCCATAACCGCAAGATCTCGCGGTTATTCGGCCCTTCCCCCCGGAAAGGAGACCAGGCATGGAACACACCCTTCCCGACCTCCCCTACTCCCACGATGCGCTCGAGCCGCACATCTCCGAGGAGACCCTGCAGTACCATCACGACAAGCACCATCAGGCCTACGTCACCAAGCTCAACGGCCTGATCCAGGGCACGGAGTTCTCCGAGCGGACCCTCGAGGAGATCGTCAAGACCGCACCGGCCGGCGGCATCTTCAACAACGGCGCCCAGGTCTGGAACCACACCTTCTACTTCGCGGGCATGAAGCCCGGTGGCGGCGGCGAGCCCGGCGGCCCGCTGGCCGAGGCCATCGTGGCCAAGTGGGGCAGCTTCGGGGACTTCCAGAAGGCGTTCGACGAGGCCGCCACCGGCAACTTCGGCAGCGGCTGGACCTGGCTGGTGCGCCGGCCGGACGGCGACGTGGACATCGTCAACACCAGCAATGCCGGCAACCCCATGACCGACGGCCACACCCCCCTGCTCTGCGCCGACGTCTGGGAGCACGCCTACTACATCGACACGCGCAACGCGCGGCCGAAGTACCTGGAGAACTGGTTGCAGGTGGTGAACGGGGACTTCGTGG
>JAASSM010000346.1 GCA_021767885.1 bacterium
CACGCCGGCCACCAGCACCCCGGCTGCGGCCAGGAACCGCCGCCGCGCCCGGGCCAGCGGCGAGTGGCCCTTGGTCAGCAGCAGGTCCACCAGCTCGGTCATGGCGTCGGCCAGGGCGGGGTCGTCCACCGGTTCGCCGCCCTGGCGCAGACCGGTGCACAGGCGGCTGCCGGCGAAGTGCTGCAGGGCCTCCAGGCGGATGGGGTTGATGGGGTGCGAGGGCGCGGTGTCGGACGACAGCTCCGAGCGGAACGCCTCCAGCACCACGGCCATCTCCCGGCGGTAGGCCTGCGGGTCGAAGCGGATGGCGGCGGTGTCCAGGCCGCTGGAGAGCTTGAAGAACACCGCGAGGCAGACGTCCAGGTCGGGCTCGGCCAGGAAGCCGAAGCGGTCGGCCGACAGCTCGGCCAGCTTGTCCCAGACCTCGATCTTGTCGCGGATGGTCAGCGGGATCTGGTCGGTGTCGGGGAACACGAAGCGGATCACCTGCTGCAGCTCGCTGTTGCGGCTCACCAGGTGGCCCAGCTCGTGGCCCAGGACGAACCGCAGCTCCGCGTCGGTGAACCGCTCGAGCATCTCGCTGTGGATGATCACCAGGTGGGGCTGGTCCTCCTCCAGGCGCGGGACGGCCATGCAGTTGAGGGTGGCGTCGCCGCGCACGAAGTACTCCACCGGCTCCTCGAACTGCAGGGCCTGCTCCACCTCGCGGCAGATGGCGTGCACCCGCGGCGCCAGCGCGGCGGTGATCTTCAGGCCGTGGCCGTGCATGGCGGCCAGCAGCCAGTTCTCGCGGCCCTCGACGCGGCTCTCGCGCAGGATGTCGCTGACCACCTCGGCGTTGAAGAGCAGGCGCAGCTCCTCGCTGAACTCCTTCTCGCGGGCCACGCGCACGTCGCGGTACTGCATCACTGGTCCTCCGGCTGGTGACGGGGAGCACGGCGGGCCCAGTACCAGATGGCCTCGGCGAACTGCCGCGCGGTGTAGGGGGCGAAGGTGCCACCCGGCTTCTCGAGGAAGTTGCGGGCCATGGTCAGCGGGTCCATGGGTTCCTCGGCCACCGGGCCGGCCAGCAGGCAGACCACCTCCCAGTCCGCGTCGCTGCTGCGCGTGCCCTGGTTCTCCTGCAGGGTGGCCGCGCTGTAGAGGACCACCCCGGCGTGCCGTGGCGGGGCCGGCTCGCCCGCGGCGGTGACGCGGATGAAGGGGTCCTCGTGGGGCTGGCGGCGGTCGAGGCCGGCATGCAGCGGGGTGGAGTCCGTGACCTCGACGGTGGTGCCGTGGAAGCGGTCGGGCGGCACGGGGACGATCACCACCTGCTCGAGGTCCTCGCGGCCGGCGCCGGGCCGGCGCTGCGGCCAGTGGGTGCGGACCAGGTCGAGCAGCTCCTGCTCGCTGCCGTCGAACCAGGTGTGGCGGCCGCCGGGCAGGTGGCGGCCACGGGCGAAGTCGCTCCAGGCGAGGGACGGGGCGGGGTCGGCAGCGGGCATGGGCGCGTCCTTTGGGCTGGTCGGTGATCCGTCCAACCTAGCGCGCCGGGCCGCCCGCCGCACCGCCGGCCGCATCGCCGGCCGCGGCCACGGCGGCGACCAAAGCATCGGCCAGCTCGCGGCCGTTGACCGCCTCGTGATCCAGCAGCGCCCCGGCCACGGTCACGTCCAGCGACGGCACGTGGTAGGTGAACGTGTTCCAGAATCCCTGGTGGCCCCAGGCGACGTGGTCGGCCAGCTCGCGGCACACCACGCCCAGCCGGTAGAGGGTGGTGCCGCGTCCGGTCATGGCCCTGAGCGAGGCCTCCTGGTGCAGGACCCGGCCGCCGATGAGGGCCCGCATGAAGGCGGCGAGGTCGTGGACGTCGGCGATGAGGCCGCCGCCGCCGTACAGGTCGAGGGAGGGGTGCCAGTCGTGGGTATCCAGCGGACCGAAGTGCTGATGCGCGCGGGGCGCCGCGCCCGCCGGCGCGGGCTCCATGAGTTCCCACCAGGTGGCGTCCAGGCCGAGGCGGTCGTAGTCCAGCAGGTGGCGCACGGCCGGGCCCAGGGGCTGGCCGGTGCGATCCTCGACGATCCGTCCGAGCAGCAGATAGCCGGTGTCCGAGTAGAAGAAGCGCTCGCCCGGCGCGCCCACCGGATCGGTCCATTCCACGCAGAGCCGCACCTGCTCCTCGGCCGTCCACCGGTGCTGCGGATCGGCGATGATGGCCTCGCCGTAGCGCGGGTCACCGGCGTGCTCGGCCAGGCCACCGGTGTGGGAGAGCAGGTGCTCGATGGTGATGGCGTCGAGGTCGTAGCCGTCGCCCGTCAGCAGGTCGCGCCAGGTAGGCGGCAGCAGCGGACCCACCGGCTGATCCAGCGCCAGGCGCCCCTCCTCCACCAGACGCAGGACGGCGGCCGCCACGTAGGTCTTGGTGTTCGAGGCGCTGCGCAGGGTGTGGGCCGGGGTGAGCGGCGGGCCGTCGTGGTCGGCCAGGCCGGAGGCCCCGGACCACCGCAGGCCCAGGCGGGGGCAGACCACGGTGGCGACCACGCCGGGCGCCGAGGGATTGGCCGCGGCGGTCCGCGCGACGATGGCCTGCAGGGTGTCCGGCAGGGCGGTTGCCGTCAGGGCGGCGGGCGCCGGGGCGGAGGCCGGGGCGGCGGCGAGCAGGCCTGGCATGGCCACGGCGGCCAGCATGGCGACCAGCGGCAGGATGCGGGCGGCGGCGAGCTTCATGACGACATCTCCGGGTCGGGTGCCGTGGGTGGTGGCGGTTCCATGGGCGGTGCCGCCGGCGGCGGCGGCCGGGCCGGCGGCGACGGCGAACGTCGAGGCCTTACGGGACCTCGCTCGAGGAAGTTGCTTCCCGGTCGGGCTCCGCGCCAGCGGCGATCGCGCGGTGGGGCCGCGGTCCGCAGGCGCTTCCCGCGACCAGAGGCTAACGGTACAGCGCCTTGACGCGGCTCCAGCGATCCGGCTGCACGGCGACCGTGCCGGTCAGCTCGAGGTGGATCTCGTCGATGGTCCCGACGGGATCGAGGGTCAGCGCGCAGATGCCGAGGATGGCCCACTCGTAGAACACCTGCACCGCGATCTCGTGGCCGAGCAGGTCGTCGAGCGAGGGCGCGTCGGGCCCGCAGCAGGGCTCGAAGGTGGCGGCGTGGGAGGCGAACGCGCCGTCGGCCACCTCGACCACCGCGCCGAAGAACCCGCCGCCGAAGGCGTCGCTGAAGAGCGCCACGCCCAGCGGCGAGAGGAACGGCTCGGCCACGGGCGGACCGCCGTCCCAGCAGGTGATCTCGCCCGTGGTCCACGCGCCGGAGACCACCACCTCGAGCTGATCGATGCTCGTGACGCCGTCCGGGATGGTGAACGTCGCGGTGCGGACCTGGGGATCGCCCGGGTTCGGCGCCACCGCGGGATCGTACTCGTAGCCGCCGGCGAGGTCGGGCAGCGGGATGTCCAGCGCGCGGGCCGGTCCGGGCAGGATGAGCGCCAGCAGCAGCGGGGCGGCGAGGGCGGCCAGGGCGGCGCGACGGGACGGGCGGGACCGGCGGGACGGGGTCGTCATGGTGTGCCTCCGGGATGGATGTGGGTGATCAGGATACCACACCTGCGGGGGGAGGGCGCGCATGCCATCCCTCGCGCAGCCCCCCCCGGCACCCGACCGATGTGGCCACCGGTCGCCGGTCGCCTTCCGCTCCGGCTGCGTCCGTCCAGCGCCAGCCCTCCGGCCGTGCCGCCGCGGGCGCATCCGGTTGACGCCGCCCGGTCGCTGGTCTTCAATGGCGCGGAACGCTCGCATCTTCCATCCGGCCCCGCGCCGCAACCCCAGGAGCGCCCCTGAGCTACCCCATCAACGACAAGCAGGTGATC
>JAASSM010000347.1 GCA_021767885.1 bacterium
GCCGGCCTGGACCACGCCGAGAACGACTGGGAGATCACCCGCGACGTGCTCCAGGAGACCGGCCGCCAGGAGGCGGTGCGCCTGACGCGCAACCTGCGGGTGCTCGAGACCGTGGCCGCGGTGGCGCCGCTGCTCGGCCTGCTGGGCACCGTGGTGGGCATGATCCGTGTCTTCGCCGCGGTGTCGCAGACCGGGCTGGGCGACCCGGAGCTGCTCTCCAGCGGCATCAGCGAGGCCATGGTGACCACCGCCGCCGGACTGATCGTGGGCATCCCGTCGCTGGTGGCCTACAACTGGCTCGAGGGCCGGGCGCACAGCATCATCTTCGACATCGAGGTGAACGCCACCCGGCTGCTGGACATGCTGCGTCAGCGGCGCCAGCGCCCCGCCGTGGAGGCCGGTTGAGATGCAGTTCGTCCCGGAGCGACGCGGTCGGGCCGTGGTGATCAACGTCACTTCGCTCATCGACGTCATGTTCCTGCTGGTGATCTTCTTCACGGTCTCGAGCACGTTCAAGAACGAGCCGGCCATCCAGCTGTCGCTGCCGCGCTCGAGCAGCGCGGAGGAGGTGACGGTCACGCCGGCGGTGGTCTACCTCACCAGTGCGGGGGACGTCTACGTGAACGAGGAGGCCGTGCCCCGCGAGCAGCTGTTCCAGCACCTGCGCGGCCTGAGTGCGTCGAGCACCGAGGATCGCATCGTGCTGCGGGCCGACCAGGATGCGAACCACGGCCAGGTGGTCGAGCTCATCGACCTGATCAAGGAGAGCGGGTTCCGGCGGGTGAGCCTGGCCGCGCGCTGGACCGACCAGCCGGATTGACCGGCGGACCCCGGGCGGGGCGCGCTGGAACCCCCGGCGCCGGTGAGGGTTCTGCTGCCCAGGGCGCCGCGCCGGCGCCACGAGCTGCGGCCGGGGAAAGACTTCCCTCGGCGCGCGGTCGGACCTATCTTGCGTCGGGCGCGTCGCCAGATCCGGGCGACGCCATCGACACCCGCCGCAACCTGGACCCCGGTCCCGCAGACCCCCCGGCGCGTTCGCGGGATCGCCGACGTAAGGAAGCCCACGTGCCACTGCTCCGCCGCCCCGCGCCGCGTCGCCTGATCCTGCCCGGCCTGCTGGCCATGCTGCTGGCCCTGGCCCTGGCCGCTGGCTGCTCGAGCGAGGACGCCAATCCCGTGGGCGCCAACCTGGCGGAGACCGCCATCGACTCCGCCCTGGTGGCGCTGACCGCCTCCGCGGTCACCGACTTCGGCGTGCTCGACGTCGTCGATCCCGACGTGCCGCACGACGAGACCGAGGTCCTGTACCTCGGCAGCCAGGGGCCCGAGGCCAGCTCCATCCTCGCGAGCTACGACTTCACCGTCCTCGATCACCCAGACTCGGCGTACCTGCTGCCCTTCCTCACCGAGGAGAACATCGTCGCCGCGGACATCATCCTCTACCTGCTGACCTGGTACGAGCCGGATCGGGGCGTGGACATCCCGGACTCCGGGTTCACGCCGGTGGTCGAGCCGTGGCCGGGCTCGCGCAAGTTCTACGAGGTGCATGCGCTCACCGCGCCCCTGGACACCCTGGCCTACCCGGCCGGGGAGCCGGGTTTCGACTCCGCCCTGCTCAACCGCGGTGCGCCCGAGCTGGCCGACGCCAACGGGCCCATCTTCGTGTCGCTGTCGCCCGGCCCGGTGGTCGAGCGTCTGCTCGCTCGCGAGCGCCTCGACGTGATCATCCGCGAGGGGGCCGGCTCCGAGCCGGGCCTGCTCGGCTTCGCGAGCAAGGAGATGGCCCACGGCGGCAGCACCCTGCCCCTGCTCAACGCGCAGGTGGTGCTGGGCCCCGCGCTGCGGCTGCGCCCCGAGGTGGTCCCCGAAGAGTGGAGCAGCGACCGGCAGTACCTGATCCTCGGCCCGCGGGCGGACGTCTCCACCTTCCATCAGCTGGAGCAGACCAGCACCGACCCGGCCGCGGCGGCCATGGTCCGGACTCACCGCCGCAGCTACCCGGCGATCCGCTTCGACCTCGCCGGCCTGCCGGCCAACGTGCGCATCAACCGCGCCCATCTCGTGGTGGTCAACGACACGTCCCGCAGCTACGGCCACCGCACCGTGCTGGCCTGCAGCGAGGTCCCGGTGGACTTCGTCCCCGATGGCCGCACCACCGTCAGCCTGGACGACATCGCCCCGGAGGTCTTCCTGCTGGACGGCAACGGCAGCTGGCAGCCGGAGCACCTCTCCGAGCACACGCTGCGCTTCGACGTCACCCAGTCGCTCCAGCGCGGCATCAACGGCGCCTTCAGCGGCGAGCGCAGCTTCCTGCTGACCGCCGGCGAGTACTTCCTGCCCGGCTGGAACTCCGACCCCGATCCGGATTTCTGGTTCACCAAGTGGGTCTTCCACGGCACCGCCGCCGCACCGGAGCTGCGCCCGCGCCTGGAGATCAGCTACACGCGGCTCGACGAGCTGACCGACCCGGGGGAGGGCCGCTGATGCGCTGGACCGCCGCTTCCACCGTGCTCATCGTCGCCGGGATGCTCGCCGCAGCCGCGGCCAGCGCCCAGACCCCGTTCGCCATGCAGGGCCTCGGCCAGAACGTGGCCACCGGCACCGCACGCGACACCGGTCGCGGCGGCTGGGGCATGGCCGATGCCGACACCCTGACCCCGGGCACCCTGAACCCCGCGGCCCTGGCCGACCTGCGCTTCGCCGGCCTGATCTTCAGCGGCTACGGTGAGCGCATCGGCAGCGAGGGCGCCGGCGGCGAGCGCACCAGCTACCGCACGTACCTGCCCAACGTGCGGGTGGTGGCGCCCCTGCGGGCCGGCCGCCTCGCCCTGCACGCGGGCTTCGACGTGCGGCGTTCCATGCAGTGGGACGCCGTGCGGGAGCTGGAGCTCGATCACTTCGGCCGCGACGTGGTCGGCCGGGAGGCCTACGAGCGCGAGGGCACGCTCTTCGCCGTGCCCGTCGGCCTCAGCTGGCGGGTCGGCTCCGCCCTCGCGGTGGGCGCGACCGCGAACCTGATCCGCGGCACCATCGACGAGCAGATCACCCAGGTGCTGGGCGATTCCCTCGGCGGCTTCGCCTCCAACGTCCGGCAGCAGCAGGACGAGCTCACCGGCGCCAGCGTCACCCTGGCGGCGCTCTGGTCGCCATCCTCGCGGCTCAGCCTGGGGGCGAGCTACACCACGCCCTACGACCTCACCTTCGACCGCGACGTGAACCTCGGCGGCGTGGGTGAGCGCCACACCGAGGAACTCACCGCGAGCATGCCGGCGGAGTACCGGGCGGGCCTGGTGCTGCGCCTGAGCGAGCACTGGCGCTTCGGCGCCGACGGCCAGCTCGCCCGTTACAGCGAGCTCACCGGCCGTCCCGACTGGGATCCCTACCTGCGGGACGAGTGGACGGTGGCCGCGGGGTTCGAGCGCCCCCTGGTGCGGGCCGAGCGTGGCCGCGGCTACACGCCGCCGCTGCGGTTCGGCTTCCAGTGGCGGCACTGGGCCCATGCGGTGGGCGGCCCGCCCGTTCACGAACGCGTGGTCAGCGTCGGGACCGGCTTCCCGTTCCAGAATCGCATGGGCATGATCGATCTCTCGCTGTCCTACGCCTGGATCGGCGACCTCGCGGACAACGGCTACCGGAGCTCGGCCTGGAGACTGGGGGTTTCCATCACCGGGCTGGAGCGGCTAGTATTCTAGGGCAGTGGCCGCCGCTCCCCTGGGGGGCGGTGCCCGGCCTTCCTGGCGGGCCGCCTCGACGGTCCCGAGAGCAAAGGACACCCATCGTGCGTCGCCTCTCCCTGATCAGCATGCTGCTGGTGGCCGCCTCGCTGGCGCTGCTGCCCGCCTGCA
>JAASSM010000348.1 GCA_021767885.1 bacterium
CCAAAGTTACGGCGCGACGGCCGGGATGCGCAACGACGGGGCGGGCGCGCCGCACCGCGGCGGGAGCGGGCGGGCCGCGCCGGCGGAGCCGATCAGCGCACCGAGAAGTACAGCCACGCCACCCGGTAGCAGGCGTAGACCGCGCTGGCCAGCATGACGCGGCGGTCCAGGCAGACCCGGCGCGCCCCGTCCAGCAGGCGGTTGACCGGATTGTCCCGCGCGAGATCGGCGATCACGCCGGGTCGGCGCTGCTCGTACTCGTCCCGCGCCCAGGCCAGGCGCGGATCGCGGGGATCGCGGCGGCGCCCCTCGTCGAGGTAACGCCAGCCCTTCTCCAGACGCGATCCCAGCAGGTTCACGTACCCCAGGGCGAACCAGCCGCAGCCCCGCGCGGGCGCGAGCTTGCGGGCCCGCTCGGCCAGCTTCTCGGCCGTGGCCAGCTGGCCGCGGCCGGCGGCCACGCACACCGCCAGGCTGGCCAGCGGCTCGGGATCGCGGGGATCGTCCTTGACCAGCCGCACGAGGATGGCCTCGGCGCGGCCGTACTCCTTCTGCTCCAGCAGGCGGTTGGCCTCCCGGAGCCGACCGTTGCTGGCGGCCGGGTTGTCCGGCCCCACCTGCAGCAGGTCTCCGGGGGCGGCGGCGCGGCGTTCTGCAAGCTGGGCCGGCATGGTGCAACTCCCCAAAGATGGTGCGGGCGTTCCGCGGGTTTCCCGGGCTTCCCGGGGCCGGTCGGTGATGCTGCCGGCCAGCCCCGCCTCGCCCGGAGTCCTGCAACCGCCACGCCCGCCATCGCTCAGTCCGCCCAGCGGTGCTCCCACGCCCCGGGACGCCCCCTCAGCCAGCGGTCGAACCACTCCCGCATCATGGTGCGGTGAGCCACGCGGTTCTCCCAGGTGTCGGAGATGCCGTGGCCCTCGCCGGCGAAGGTGACCATCTCCACCGCCTTGCCCTGCACCTGCAGGGCGGTGAACATCTCCACGGACTCGCCGGGGGTGACGTTCACGTCGGCGTCGCCGTGCAGCAGCAGCAGAGGGGTCTGGACCTCGCCGGCCTGGAACAGGGGCGAGCGCTCGATGAAGTAGGCGGGATCCTCCCAGGGGGTCCGACCGCCCAGGGCCATGTCCCCGTAGGTCCAGCCCCAGGTGCCCTGCCCCCAGTAGGTGGCCAGGTCGGCGATGCCGTACATGGCCACCGCGGCGGCGAAGAGGTCGCTGCGGGTGATCAGGTGCATGGTCATGAAGCCGCCGTAGCTGCCGCCGTAGCAGCCCACGCGATCGGGATCCAGCTCCGGCCGGCGTGCGAGCAGGGCCTCGGTGCCGGCCAGGACGTCGGCGCCGGCGGCGGGGCCCCAGTCGCCGGCGTGCCAGTCGGCGAAGGCCTGGCCGTAGCCGTGGGCGCCGCGGGGATTGATCACCAGGACGGCGTAGCCGGCGGCGGCCCAGTACTGGTGGGTGCCGTTGAAGCCGCGCGTGGTGGGCGTGGCGCCGCCGTAGTAGTAGACGATCAGCGGCACCGAGCCGCGGGCGCTGCCGGTGAGCGGCCCGTCGGGCCCCACCGGCGGATACCACCAGGCCTCGATGGCCTCGCCCCCCGGACCGGTGAAGGTGGCGTCCTCGGGCCGGGAGATCACGTGGCGCTCCGGCACGACGCGATCGGGGGCCTCGAGCTCGCGCGGGCCGCCGCCGATGGGCTGCAGCCAGAGCGCGGCGGGCAGGGTGGGGCTCTCGGCCGTGTAGGCGACGTGGGTGCCGTCGGGCGCGAGGGCCCAGTCGCCGCCGGTCACCGCGGCGGTGGGCAGCTCGGCGGCGGACCACGCGTCCCCCTCCAGCGTGAGCGCCACCAGCACGTCCCGTCCGCCGGCGCTGGCGGGCAACAGCAGGCGGCGGCCGCCGTCCAACCAGGCGGGCAGGCCGCGGCCGGCGGCGAAGGCGTAGGGCACGTCCCGGGTGACCCGCCGCAGGTCCCCGGTGACCAGGTCCAGCTCCCACACCTGCTTGTGATAGACGTTGTGCTCGGCACGGTCGCCGCCGACCTGGTCCGGTGGACCCAGGAACACCACGCGCCGGCCGTCGGGGTGGGGCGTGAGCGCCTGGGGCCGCACCTCCCAGCCCGCGGTGAAGGTGGCGGCGAGCCGGTCCTCGCCGGAGGCCAGCTCGAGCACGCGGATCTCGGTGCGGAACCAGGGCCGGGGCACCTGCGGAACGGTGCGGGCGTACACCACGGCCTCGCCGCCCGGCAGCCAGGCGGCGTCGTCGAGGACGTGGTCGCCCGGGCGGGTGAGCACCTGTCGGGCGCCGCTACGCAGGTCCACCACCTGCAGGTGCGGCCGTGGCGTCCAGTCCGCCACGCGCTCGCGCAGGGCGTCCCAGCGACGGCGGTCGGCGTCCGGCGCGGCGGGATCCAGGCCGCGAGCGGTGCCCAGGAGCAGCCGCGTCCCATCGGGCGAGAGGGCGAGCAGTCCAGCGCCCGGCTCGTCGGTGATCACGGTGCGCATGGGACCCCGCGGGGCGGTCCACAGCAGGAGGTCGGTGCCGTCGGCGCCCGGTCGCCGCAGCAGGAGCCCGGCGCCGTCGGGAGTGAAGGCCACCGGTCGCGCTCCGGGGCCCCCCAGGTCCGAGGCGACGAGCTCTCCGCGTCCATCGAGCACGGCGGTCTCGCCGCGACGGCCCTCGCCGTCGGGGTCGCGCCGCGAGAGGTGTCTGGCCACCAGCTGGCCCCGGGGCGCCACGGCCAGGCTTCCCAGCGAGGCCAGCCGGCCGGTGCGCTCGAAGCGGCTGAAATCCAGGCGTGCGTCCAGATCCCAGCGGATGCCGGCCGCCCCCGATGCGGTGAGGCCGGTGGCATCCAGGGCCTCCTCGGTGACCACGCGCGCGAACACGAAGCAGGCCCCCGCCGGCACGGCCATGGCGTCGGTGACGTGCACGCCATCGACCCAGACCTGGGCGCCCTCACCGGCGGAGACCGTGATCTCGGCCCAGCGGTCGGTGACCAGGCGTGCAGCCAGCCACCAGACGCCGGCCTCGCGCAGGCTCACCGCGCCGGCGGTGGCCACGCGGGTCCACTGGCGCGGGCCGGCCGGGGTGAGCAGCTCCTCGCCCGCGGCGGGGAGCCAGCCGGCCGGATCGATCTCCGGGACCACCGTGGCCTCGGCGTGCACCCGCGGGTCGAGCTCCCCGGCCGGGGGCTCCGGCAGGGGTCCCAGGCGCAGGACGGCATCCGCCGCCACGGTCGCCGGCGGCGCGTCCGCCTGGGCCCCGGCGCTGGCGGCCACCAGCAGGGTGACGGCGGCCAGGACGGTGGCCACGAGGGGCCCGGCGGCCCCGCGCGGCGCGGTGGGCGACGGGTGGTCGGGGCGGCGGTGGGGACGGCGGTCGGGGCGGTGATCGGGGCGGTGATCGCGGGGCATGGCAGGCTCCGGGGGCAGGGATCCCGACGCGGTGGCGAGGCGCGTCCGTGGCGGTCTCCGCCGCAGCCTAGCGCGGAACGCGCGGCGAGACCAGCCCCGGAGCCGGACTCGCCGCGCCCGCCGGTCAGGGTTCGAGCGCGCGGTGGACGGTGTAGTGCACCTCGAGCGTGCAGTTGTCGTAGCCGTCGTTGCTCGTGGTGTTGATGTGGGAGAAGCGGTACGGGTTGGTCTCGAAGTCGAACGGGAAGGCGAGGGTGGTCTCCCGCGACCAGCCATCGTAGCCGCCGTCCGCACCGCCGTAGACGCCGGTGAAGATCTCCAGTTCGGTGTCCTGCGTCGCCTCCAGCGTGAAGATGGTCTGGTTGTTCAGGTCGCCCAGCGTCTCGCGGGGGAAGTACTCGCCGTCGTTGTGCAGCAGCCACCAGGAGCCGCCCCC
>JAASSM010000349.1 GCA_021767885.1 bacterium
GGCCGCGGGCGCGGTCGTGCAGGCGGTCGATGGCCTGGTGGAGTGCTCTGGTGGCCTCGCTGGCGCCGTAGCGGGCCTCGTGGGCGGCCACCGCGGCGTGGATCTCGTCGCGGGCGACGGTGGAGACGTTGCCGATGGCCACCAGGCGGCCGCGCTCGCGGTCGCGATGGATGAGGTCCTCCCACTGCACGGGCATGACGAAGCCGCCGGGGTAGTCGGCGATGGGCTCGGAGATCTGCACGTCGCGGGTGGTGGTGATGCCGAGCTCGGCGGCGAGGCGGGTGCGCTCGGTGGCCAGCAGGTCGATCTGGGAGCGGATGTAGAGCTTGTCGATGGCCTCGCGGTAGCGTGGGTCGCGGGAGAGGGCGAGCAGGGAGTCGTGCTCGGCGCGGGTCATCTCGCCACGCCACTCCAGGCGATGACGAGCAGGGTTGAAGCGCGGGTTGGCCTCCGGCGTGGTGAGCAGCTCGACGTCCGCCGGCGGGGCGTGCAGGGCCTCGTGGGTGGTCAAGAGGAGGTTGCCCTGGTGCACCAGCGGCGGGGCGATGAGCAGGTAGCCCAGGCCCGCACCCAGCAGCAGGGAGAGGCAGGCGCGGAAGCCGATGAGCCCGCCGATGCCCACCATCAGCAGCGTGGGATTGAGCGCCACGGTCCAGGAGCTCAGCGAGAAGCCGCGCACGGCCACGGCGGGGGCCATGGCCTTCAGCCCCAGGCCGTCGGCGAGGAGCTTGACGGCCGAGGCCAGCACCCCGAAGGACACGAGCATGGCCAGGCGCGCGGCGGCCTCGCTGCCGCGAGCGTACATCTCGCGCAGGGTCTCGGCCGCGGCCAGGCCGAAGGCGAAGGGCAGCCGGTCGCGCACGATGAGCTGCCCGCGCAGCACCACCGCGATGCTGATCCCCACCATGCACACCGAGAAGACCCAGAGCGCGAGCCAGAACCAGGGCAGCGTGAAGCCGGTGATCATGGCCAGGGCGGGGATGGGGGCCACCAGGCCGGCGGAGGAGACGCTGGCGCCGGAGGAGCAGGCGGTCTGGTTGATGTTGTTCTCGAGCACCCCGAAGTGCTTCACCCGGCCGCGCGTGGCCCGGTGCAGGCCGTTCCACAGGCCATAGGCCAGCAGCGCGGCGGTGACCGACATGTTCAGGCCCCAGCCGATCTTCAGGCCGGTGTAGATGTTGCAGGCGGAGAGGATGCCCCCCAGGACCATGCCGGTGAGCACGGCGCGGATGGTGAGCTGGGGGCTGGTCATGTCCACGGGCGGGGCGGCGTGGGCGTCCTGGGTCGTCGTCATGGCGGCCTCGGGCGTCACTGGGAGCCGTCTCGCCCGGGCCGCGGGGCACGGTCGCAGGGCGAATGTTGAGTTATCGGATCAGGAATGATAGCGCGATTTCCGGGCGCCGCCATGGGTTCGCGGGGGCACCGGGGGGATCGGGCCAGCGGCGGGCCGGTCGCGAACGCGGGGCCCAGGGATGGGGATCTGCCCATCCTTGCGGTCGGTCAAGGCGCGGCGTCTTCCGCGAGTCCATGGTTCAGGGAACTCGCCGGAGACCGGACCCTGCAACCCCTGGAGTTCCCATGATCACGAGACAGCTCGCCGCGACCACCATCATGGACAATGCCCACGGCGTGGACGCCCGCAATCTCTACAGCACCGCGGACGCGATGATCACGGTGATCACGCTCGAACCTGGCCAGGCGCTGAAGCGCCACATCACGCCGGTGGACGTGGCGTTCTACGTCCTGGATGGCACGGGCGTGGTGGAGGTGGGAGACGAGACCCGCGAGGTGGCGGCCCACACGCTGGTCGAGAGCCCGCGTGACGTCCCGCACTGCTGGTTCAACCGGAGCGCGGAGCCGCTGCGGTTCATGGTGATCAAGGCGCCCCGGCCCACGCGGAAGACGGTGTTCCTCGAGGACTGAACGGGGCTCTCGGTGTCACGGCCGCCACGGGACGGCGAGTCGGCGGAGGCGCGCTACCGTCGCCCCTGGCCTAACAATGCCCCTGGCCTACCGACGCCCGTGGCCTACCGACGCCCGTGGTCTACCACCACCACCACCAGCGGCCCCAGCGGCCGCCGCGGCCCCAGCCGCGGCCGTGGCCGCCGCCATGACCGTCGTCATCGCCGCCACAGCCGTAATCGCCGAAGACGCCGAGCTCGATCCGGGTGACGAGGAGGGCGGGGCTCTCGTAGTGCTTCTTCATCGGTGCAACCTCTCGCCACGGGGCGGATGGTCGGGATGCGGGCCCGCGGTGCGTGTGGGCCTGTTTGAAGTCTGGTGAGTATACTTATAAGTCAATCGGACGTCAATGGTCTTCTTGCTGGCTAGCTTGATCCGGGGGCGGGCCGGGCCGACCTCTCCGTTCGCCCAGGCGTCAGCGCCACCGGGTTGGCCACCGGTTCTGTCACCAGGTCAGTGGCCAGCCGGGAGGAGTTGATGGGGTGATGTCATCTTGTTCCCCCGGGGGGTGAAAACCTCTTATGTTGTTTTTTTACAGTGGATTGTAGAGTTCCTTGGGCCACCTCCGCGGCCAGGAGGCGCGAGCTGGACGAGACGACTGGTCCCCGGTCTGGCCACGCGGGCGCTGGCTCGCGAGACAGGAAGGCCGTGGTGGTCGCCATCCCTTGTGATATCCTCGTGGCCACGACTCACCAGGACACAGGGGGGATGATCATGACGTTCATGCTGCGTGGTTTGCTCGCGGCCCTGTCGATCGTGGCGTGCGCCGGGGCGGCGCTCGCCGCCTGCGAGGACGTCGAGAACGGTCTCGGGGTCTACTTCGACGCGGGGATCTGGGAGCAGGACTGCTTCGTCGCATCCGAGGGCACGCCGTTCGCGATGTACGTCGTGCTGAGGAACCCGACGTTGCCCGCGCTCGCCGGCTTCGAGTTCGACTGGCGCATCGCCGACGCGCCCGCGACGCTGTTCACGGGGGGCTGTCAGGTGCCGGGGGTCGTCGACTGGTGGGCCTGCGAGAACTTCCATATCGGCTACTCGCAACCGCGGCCGGCCGAGGAGACCATGGTGCTCGTGGAGCTGACCCTGGTGACGACCGCGTTCCTCGACGACATGTACGCGGTGCAGGCCGGCCCGGCCTCGCCGTCGTCCCTGCCGGGCTTCCCCGCCATCGCCGGGGGCGATCCCCTCGAGATCCTGCCCATGACCTTCTGCGAGGGCGAGCCGGACGCGGAGGGCTGGTCGACGCCCGGCCTCGCCCACGTGACGTCGCTGGAGTGCGACGTCGTGCCGGTGGAGCCGATGGCGTGGTCCTCCATCAAGACGCTCTATCGGTGAGTCCGTGCGCGTGGCCGGGGTCGCCAGGCCGGCCCGCGCGGTCTGGACCGCCAGGCCTGACGAGCGCGGCCCCGAATCGCCAGGTCTGACGGGCGTTCGCCCATTTGATGGAATGTGCTCACGTCGCATGATCCGGCGCTTCTGCTGGAGATTTGATGGAATATTCCTCCCAGGTACACCGCTGGTGTCCCTGGGCGGTGTCTTGTGACAAAAGTCGTCACGAATACGTGATGACCTCCTGGGCGGCGGTGTGTGTGGAGGGCAGCGTGGGCTGGCGCTTCACCGGGCTGCCGAGGCAAGGCGGTGGCGCGGCGCGGGGGCGTGGTGGGCTAGCGTGCGCTGACGCTTCAGAAGCAATCGTGGTCATGCGGCGGCCCGGCGCCGCGCGTGGAGGGCAGCGAACGAGCGGGATCCGGGGGAGGTCTTTCCGCGCCAGTCATGCGGGGGCTCGGTGACCAGGCGCAGCCGGCCGCCTGGTGCAGGGAGCCCCCGGGATACAGGGAGCTCCCCGGGTGCACGGAGCCCCCGGATACAGGGA
>JAASSM010000350.1 GCA_021767885.1 bacterium
CGCCGCCGGCGGGCCCCGCTGCGGCGGCCGACTCCGTGCAGGCCGCCCCCGCCGACACCGCCGGCGGGACGCCGGAGTCCGGCAGTGCCGCGCTCCCGGCGGCGCCGCGCGGGGATCCGGGGTTGCGCTTCGAGGGTGGCACCACCTTCCCCCTGGTCCTGCGCGTCGTGGTGCCCGAACCGGTGAACTGCACCGTCCGGCGGGATGGCCAGGCGGCCGCGGTCCCGGTCATCTGGCCGGAGGATCCCGCCGCGCCGCCGGCCTACAACGTGCGCCACGGCGTGGCCTACGCCGTCCGTGGCGGCTACGCCGTGTACTGGGGCGCGGAGGACAACGTCACGCTCACCCTCGCCCGCCTCGCCGGAGCCGAGGTCACCCTCAATGGCGAGCCCCAGCCCGTGGCCCGCTGGCGACCTGGCGAGCCGGTGGTGCTCGACCGGTTCGCCCCCGGTGGCGGTGGCTAGCGTGAGCCTCTTCCAGCTCAACGCGCCCTTCGCGCCCACCGGCGACCAGCCCGAGGCCATCCGGCAACTCACCGCCGAGATCCGTCGCGGCACGCACTGCCAGACCCTGCTGGGCGTCACCGGCTCGGGCAAGACCTTCACCATGGCCAACGTCATCGCCGAGCTCGCTCGGCCCACCCTCGTCTTCAGCCACAACAAGACCCTCGCCGCCCAGCTCTATGGCGAGCTCAAGGGGTTCTTCCCGCGGAACGCGGTGGAGTACTTCATCAGCTACTACGACTACTACCAGCCGGAGGCGTTCATCCCGCAGACGGGCACCTACATCGAGAAGGACACCTCGATCAACGACGAGATCGAGCGTCTGCGGTTGCGCGCCACGAGTTCCCTGCTCGCGCGGCGCGACGTGGTGGTGGTCTGCTCGGTCTCGGCCATCTACGGCCTGGGCAATCCGCGCACCTTCCGCGAGGGCATCATCGAGGTCGAGGTGGGCGAGGAGCGCGAGCGGGACGATCTGCTGGTCCAGCTCGTGGACGCCGCCTACCAGCGCAACGACGTCTCCCCGGACTACGGGACCTTCCGCGTCCGCGGCGACGTGGTGGAGATCCGCGCCGCCCACGAGGAGCGCACCCTGCGCGTGGAGTTCTTCGGCGAGGAGATCGACCGTCTCGCCTGGATCGATCACCTCTCGGGCCGCACCCTGGAGGAGGTCCGGACGGCGGCCATCTTCCCGGCGAGCCAGTTCATCACCGACCGCTCGCGGTCCCAGGGCATCGTCGATGCCATCGGCCGCGATCTGGAGGAGCGGCTGGGAGAGTTCGACGCCGCCGGCAAGCAGCTCGAGGCCCAGCGCCTGGCCAGCCGTACCCGTTACGACATGGAGATGATCCTGCAGATCGGGCACTGCCCGGGGGTGGAGAACTACTCCCGCTACTTCGACGATCGCCGCCCCGGCGAGCGCCCGGCCTGCCTGCTGGACTACTTCCCGGACGACTTCCTGCTCATCATCGACGAGTCCCACGCCACCATTCCCCAGATCGGGGCCATGTACAACGGCGACCGCTCGCGCAAGCTCCAGCTGGTGGAGCACGGCTTCCGCCTGCCGAGCGCCCTGGACAACCGGCCGCTGCTGTTCGAGGAGTTCGAGCGCCTGATGCCGGCCACGATCTTCGTCTCCGCCACACCGGGCGACTGGGAGCTGGAGAAGTCCGGCGGCGTCTTCGTCGAGCAGGTGATCCGCCCCACCGGCCTGGTGGACCCGCCCATCACGGTGCTCCCCGTCGATACGCAGGTGGACGACCTCATGGCCCGCTGCCACGAGGTGGCTCGCCGCGGCGAGCGGGCGCTGGTGACCACCTTGACCAAGAAGATGGCCGAGGACCTCACCGAGTACCTGGGCCAGGCCGGCCTGCGCGTGGCCTACCTGCACAGCGACATCTCCGCCCTCGATCGCATCGAGATCCTGCGCAATCTGCGCCTGGGCGAGAGCGACGTCCTGGTGGGCGTCAACCTGCTGCGCGAGGGCCTGGACCTGCCCGAGGTCTCGCTGGTGGCCATCCTCGACGCCGACCGCGAGGGATTCCTGCGCAGCGAGCGCTCGCTGATCCAGACGGCGGGCCGGGCCGCGCGCAACGTCCATGGCGAGGTGGTCATGTACGCCGACCGCCTCACCGACTCCATGCGCCGGGCCATCGGCGAGACCGAGCGTCGGCGAGAGAAGCAGCTCGCCTACAACCAGGAACACGGCATCACGCCGCGCACCATCCTGAAGAGCCGCGAGGAGATCCTGCAGCAGACGCTGGCGGCGGGCGACCGCGGCCAGGCGCCGCCGGAGCCCGAGAAGCCCTGGGAGCTGGTCCTGCGGGACGACCTCTCGCCCCGCGAGATGATCGAGCACCTGTCGGCGGAGATGCAGCGCGCGGCGGCCGATCTGCAGTTCGAACGCGCCGCCCAGATCCGCGATCGCATCGAGGATCTCAAGGCCCAGTGGGGCGTGGGCGCCCGCGACGGCGCGCCCGGCCGCGTCTCCCGCGGCGGCCCGGACCAGGAGGGACCATGACGACGATCCCCGATCCCGACCGCCACGGCCTGCCCCTCGGCGGCTGGCTGGAGACCCTCCTGGACCAGGCGCTGGCCGAGGACATCGGCCCCGGCGACGCCACCACCCGGATCACGGTGGCCCGTGGGCAGCGGGCCACCGCCCGCCTGGTCGCGCGGGAGCCGGGGGTGGTGGCGGGCCTGCCCCTGCTGCCGCGACTCCTGAGACGGCTGGATCCCGGGGTGGCGGTGGCCTTCGCCCGTGCCGACGGGGACCCCGTGACACCCGGGCAGACCGTGGCCACCCTCGGCGGGCCGGCCGCGGCGCTGCTGACCGGCGAGCGCACGGCCCTGAACTTCCTGCAGCAGCTCTCGGGCATCGCCTCGCTCACCGCACGCTACGTCGCGGCCGCCGGGCCGGACTGCCGGGTGCTGGACACCCGCAAGACCGTCCCGGGCTGGCGGGCCCTGGCCAAGTACGCCGTCCGTTGCGGCGGGGGCCACAACCACCGCCTCGGCCTCTACGATCGCATCATGCTCAAGGACAACCACTGGACCGCGGGCGGCGCCCGCATCACCGACCTGGTCGCCCGCGCCCGGAGCGCGTACCCCGACCTCGCCATCGAGGTGGAGGTGGACGACCTCGACCAGCTCGACCGCGTCCTGCCGCTGGCGGTGGAGTGGATCCTGCTCGACAACTTCGCCCCCGGCGTGGCGGCCGAGGCCGTGGCCCGGCGCGACGCGGCGGGGGTGGCCACCCGCCTGGAGGCCAGTGGCAACGTGGACCTCGAGACCATCGCCACCTACGCCGCGGCGGGCGTGGATGCCTGCTCGGTGGGCCGGCTCACCCACTCGGCACCGGCCCTGGACCTGGGGCTGGACTTCCAGCCGGAGGTCTGACGTGCTCCTGGTGGATGCGGGCAATACCGACACCGTGGTCGCGCGGCTGGCGGCCGGCGCGCCCGGCCCGTCACCGGAACTGCTGCTGCGGGTGCCCACGCCGGTGGATGCGGCAGCGCGGCGGGAGCTCGTCGCGCGGGTGCTCGCGGCGCGGACCGCAGCGGAGGCGGTGGCGCTCTGCTCGGTGGTGCCGGCGGTCGCGGAGTCGCTGGCGGCCGCCCACCCGGCGCTGGCGGCCGTGGACCACACCTGGGACTTCCCGTTCGGCGTGGCCGTCCGCGGCGCGGACAGCGTGGGCGCGGACCGCTGGTGCAACGTGGCGGCCGCAGCCATGGACGGGTACGCGGATGCCCTGGTGGTGGATGCGGGCACTGCCACCACCATCGACGTGCTGGAGGCCGGGGCCTTCGTGGGGGGCTTC
>JAASSM010000351.1 GCA_021767885.1 bacterium
AAGTTTCGCCCATTGCCAGAGGCCTGCGCCGGGCTAGTCATCGGATTACGGCGCTCCGTTGGACCGGGCCGATGACGCCCCAGTCCAGGGAACGGGCGGCTAATTAAGCCGCCAGTGCGAAGTTGTCTTCGTCACTTGTTGGTTTTCCACCGTTTCACGGGAGAGGTGGGATCCCGGCATGCAGCCTGCGGTCCCCCGACCACGTCGAAGCCATGTCGCCCCCACGGGCGGTCGGACCCGCTGATGAGAACAATCTATCGCGACGCGGGTTCCCGGTCAACCGGGGCGGGACACGGGGGCGCCGGGGGACTGGAAGCGCGTGGCGCCGGTGGCGCCGGGGGGCCGAAGGCGCGTGGCGCCGGTGTTCGCGATGGGCCGTGGCGGCGGGCAGCCGGCAGCCGGCCAGGGGCCCGGAACCAGGAGCCCGGGGCCTGGAGCCCGGGGCCTGGAGCCCGGGGCCTGGAGCTGGGAGCCGGGAGCTGGGAGCCGGGAGCTGGGAGCCGGCAGCCCCGAGCCCGTAAAGGCATCAAAACGACCCAGGGGTAAAAAGCCATCCCGACGGGCGGAGGATTGTTGGCGTGAAGATCCGTTCAGGTACACCGCGGTGTACCTCCACGGCATCTCTCTTCAAGTGCGCTGGCAGCCGCGCCGCGGCCGCGGTCCCCCGCGCGCTCTCGCGATCATCCGGTCCGCCGGCCCCGGTCCGCGGTGGGCACGGACGGACGGGGCGCAGGCTCCACGCTGCCGTCACGCGACGAGGCGCCCCGGAGGGCGCCTCGTATCGTGATCATCAGCCGGGTGGTCGGGACCGCTGGCCGGAACCGTTGGCCCACGACCATGGTCGGGACCGCTGGTCGCGAGCGCTGGCCGGGCCCCGTGGGGCCCGGCCCATGTCCCGGTCCTACCAGTGGCCCTGGGCCATCATGGCGTCGGCGACCTTGAGGAAGCCGCCGATGTTGGCGCCGTTGACGTAGTTGCCCGGGGTACCGAACTCGTCGGCGGCCTGGACGCACGTCGTGTGGATGGCCTTCATGATGCCGGCCAGGCGCTGGTCCACTTCCTCGCGGGTCCAGCTCAGGCGCAGGCTGTTCTGGCTCATCTCCAGGCCGGAGACGGCCACGCCGCCGGCGTTGGCGGCCTTGCCCGGGCCGTAGAGGATGCCGGTGTCGACGAACTTGTCCACGCCCTCGGCCACGGTGGGCATGTTGGCGCCCTCGCTCACCACGTAGACGCCGTTCTTCAGCAGGTTGTCGGCGTCCTTGCCGTTGATCTCGTTCTGCGTGGCGCTGGGGAACGCGCAGTCGGCCTTGTGGTCCCACAGCGGGTTGTGGTCCATGCCCGGCTCGAGCGGCGTGTACACGGCGGTGCTGTACTTCTCCGCGTACTCCTTGATGCGGCCGCGCTTGACGTTCTTCAGGTCCATGACGTAGGCCAGCTTCTCGCGATCGATGCCGGCCTCGTCGTAGATGTAGCCGCTGCTGTCGGAGAGGGTGACGGGCTTGGCGCCGAGGTCGAGCAGCTTCTCGCAGGCGAACTGCGCGACGTTGCCGGAGCCGGAGACCAGGCAGGTCTTGCCCTCGAGGGTCTCGCCGCGGGTCTCGAGCATGTTGGCCGCGAAGTAGACCGCGCCGTAGCCGGTGGCCTCGGGGCGGATGAGGCTGCCGCCCCACTCGCGGCCCTTGCCGGTGAGCACGCCCACGAACTCGTTCTTGATCTTCTTGTACTGGCCGAACAGGAAGCCGATCTCGCGGCCGCCCACGCCGATGTCGCCGGCGGGCACGTCGGTGAACTGGCCGATGTGGCGGTTCAGCTCGGTCATGAAGCTCTGGCAGAAGGCCATGACCTCGTTGTCGCTCTTGCCCTTGGGATCGAAGTCGCTGCCGCCCTTGCCGCCGCCCATGGGCAGCGTGGTCAGGCTGTTCTTGAAGACCTGCTCGAAGGCCAGGAACTTCAGGATGCCCAGGTTCACGCTGGGATGGAAGCGCAGGCCGCCCTTGTAGGGGCCGATGGCGCTGTTCATCTCGATGCGGAAACCGCGGTTGACCTGGACGTCGCCGTTGTCGTCCACCCAGGGGACCCGGAACATGATCACGCGCTCGGGCTCGACGATCCGCTCGAGGATCTTGGCGGTGCGGTACTCGGGGCGCTTGTCCAGCACCGGCCACAGCGATTCGACGACCTCGTGGACGGCCTGGTGGAACTCGGGCTCGGCGGGGTTCTTGGCCTTGAGCTCATCCATGAACTGGGCAACGTTCTGGGCCATGAGTCTCTCCTCCGGGGTGGAGCGTCTGCTAGTCAGCCACTGGCGCGCTCGCCAGCTACCGTTCGTGCGGCAAAGGTAGACGGCTGCAGGGGCAAAGCAAAAAAAAACCCCCGCGCAGAAGGCCGATTTCGGGGGCCCTGACGGCCTTTGGAGGGATCCGCGGCCGAACTGTCAAGGCGCCAACAGGTTACCGCGAATCCCGCGAGTCGCGGGGTTCAACATGGCGGCCCGAGCCGGGCACGCCCCGGGGACCACCGCCGCGGCGGACCGGGCCGCGACCGGTTCCTGACCGGGGCCCCGACCGGGTGCCGACCGACCGCGACCGGGTCCCGACCGGGCTCCAGGGCGCCGGCCCTCCGCCGGCGCCGGCCCCGGGCCATCCCTCTCGCCACCTGATCGGGGCGTGCCTCCGCGACCCCCGCGCATTATGTTCCCGCCATGACGACGCGAACATCCCCGGGGCATTCCGGCCCGCGACGGCCCTGGTTCTTCACCTCCGACCTGCACGGCCGCCACGGCCGGTACCGGGCGCTGCTGGACGCGGTGGCGGCCGAGCGCCCGCGCGCCGTGCTGCTGGGCGGCGACCTGCTGCCCCACGCCTTCGCCGGGGCGGCGGATTTCCTCGCCGGCTGGCTCGGCCCCCGGCTGGCCGACCTGCGCAGCGCCCTGGGCGAGGACTACCCCGAGATCCTGGCCATCATGGGCAACGACGACGCGCGCGCCCTCGAGCCCCAGTGGCAGGACCTGGAGCGGGCCGGCCTGTGGCGATACCTGGCCGGGGACTGGGCGCAGATCGACGGCGTGCCGGTGCTGGGCTATCCCTGGGTGCCCCCCACGCCCTTCGCCCTGAAGGACTGGGAGCGCTTCGACGTCAGCCGCTTCACCGATCCCGGCTGCATCGCCCCCGACGAGGGCCGCCACAGCGTGGAGGTGGACCGCCGCGCCCTGCACTGGCGGACCATCGCCGCGGACCTGGCCCGCCTGGCCACCGGGCGCGACCTCGGCCGCGCCGTGCTGCTCTGCCACGGCCCGCCCCACCGGACGGCCCTGGACCGGGCCGACCTCGACGGCAAGACCGTGGACCACGTCCCGCTGGACGTGCACGTCGGGAGCATCGCGCTGCGGCGGTTCGTCACGGCCGAGCAGCCGGCGGCCGTCCTCTGCGGGCACGTGCACGAGAGCGCCCGGCTCACCGGCCGCTGGCGCGAGCAGCTCGGCCGCACCTGGTGCCTGGCCGCCTGCACCGACGGCCCCGAGCTGGGGCTGGTGCGGCTGGACCCCACCGCGCCCGGCGACGCGACGCGGGAGCTGCGCCCACCCGCCGACGCGACGCGGGAGCTGCGCCCACCCGCCGGCGACGTCGGGGACGCGGCCGCCGGCGACGCGCCCGGCCCGGCGACCGACCGCACCCCCGGCCCGCCCCCTGACCGCGGCTAGGACCCGGCCAGATCGGCCGCCGCGCTGCCCAGCGGCAGCGGGCGCGCGGGGTCGGTGACGGCGTCGATCTTGGCCGCCCAGCTGTTGCGCCGCGCGATGTCCTCGTCGCT
>JAASSM010000352.1 GCA_021767885.1 bacterium
ACCACGGCGGCCAGGAAGATGCGCGCCCGCTGGGTCACGGCAGCTCCGGCGCGACGGCGGGGCCCAGCCCGGCCACCAGCGGGACGCCGTCGTGGGTGAGCGTCAGGCCGGCCAGCGGACCGGTCCAGACCAGTCGGGCCCGGCTGCGGGTCAGCGGCACGGCCCAGCCGTCCGCCCGCAGACGCGCGGCCGCGGCGCAGGGGTCGTCCTCACCGCCGATGCCCGCCTGCAGCCAGTCCGCCCGGGCGAGCAGCGCGGCCACCGTCAGGCAGGCGTCGGGATAGCACGCGTCCACGGCCACGACGTACGCGCCGGCGTGACCGGCCTGGAGCGCGCGGGCGAGGCCGGCGCCGTGCTCGCCGACCACCCGCAGCGGCGGGTCCAGGAACGCCGCCGCCCGCTCGGCCAGGGCGCGGGCGTCGGGATCGTCGGCGTCGTGGACCAGACGCCCGGCCGCCATGGCCTGCAGGGCCGCGTCGGGATCCGGCGGCGGGCCCACCAGCCCCACCGTGGGTCCGGCGAGCTGGGGGCAGGGACCGGGGCGGCAGCCGTGGAAGACCAGACGGTCCCAGGCCGCGTGCTCGGCCACCCCGGCGGTGGCCAGGGCGGGGTCGCTGGCCAGGGCCGTGGCCGCCGTGGGGGCCACCGGGCTCTCCGGCGGCAGCAGCAGCAGGTGCAGGCGGTCCCAGGGCAGGGGCGCGGTGCGCACCTCCGGGCGCTCGGCGTAGAACGCCGCCACCTGGCGGTCCCGGATCACCGCCAGATCCACGCCCGCGGTCAGCAGGTCCCGCGCATCGGCGCCCGGCAGGATGCGGAACCGGAAGCTCCGCCACGCCGGCGCCTCGGGGTGATGGAGGTTGGGACGGCACCGCAGATCCGGCAGCGGCGCCTCCGTGTCCGCGGCCAGGCGGCAGGGGCCGGTGCCCACCGGCCAGGTCCAGCCGTCACGGACCAGCGCCACCGCCAGCGCCGGATGCGCCAGCAGGCGGGGCAGCTGATCCTGGGGCTCGGCCAGGGTCACCTCGAGCTGGGTGGCGGCGCGGGCCCGCAGCCCGCCCCGGGTGGCGAGCCATAGCCCGGGACACGGGCGGCCGGTGGCGTCGGCCAGCCGGGCGTTGCGCTGCCAGGCGCTGATCACCGTGGCGGCGGTCACCGGGGTGCCGTCCCAGAACACCGCGTCCGGGCGCAGGTGCAGCAGCCAGCGGCGACCGGCGTCCTGGCGTTCCCAGCGCACGGCCAGGCCCGCCATGGTCTCGCCGGTGCAGGCCACCCGGGTGAGCGTCTCGTAGAGGTTGGCGAAGACCACGCGCTCGGCCTCGCCGAGGGGCACGGGCGCATGGGTGGGCACCACGGTCCCGGCCAGGGCCAGCACGAGGTCGCCGCCGCGGCCGGCCTCGCCCGCCATGGGCGCGCAGGCCTCGCCGGACCAGTCCCCGTCCGGGGCGGGATGACCAGCGGCGGGGTCGGTCTGCGGCGCTGGCGGGCCGTCGCAGCCGATGGTCCCGGACGCCAGCAGCGCCAGGGCGAGCACCGTGGCGGCATGGCCCGGGGCCCGGCGACCGGCGGCCAGCGGTCCGGATGAGCAGCGAGGGGTCATGGGGTCTCCTTGGGGTCACGGCCGAGGCTACCGCCGCCCGGCGGTGGCGTCAAAGCGCAAGGCGTGCGACCATGCGCAGGCAACCCCCGTGCCCAGCGTCCGGTTCCTGCCCGGAGGTCCGCCATGCCGCGTCTGCCCGAGCGCATCGTCTGCCTCAGCGAGGAGTACACCGAGATCCTCTACCACCTGGGCGAGGAGGCGCGGATCGTCGGCATCACCGAGTATACCTGCCGGCCGCCGCGGGCGCGCCAGGAGAAGGAGGCGGTCTCCCAGTTCCTGCGGGCGGACCTCGACCGCATCGCCGCCCTCGCGCCCGACCTGGTCCTGGGCTTCAGCGACCTGCAGGCCGACCTCGCCGCCGAGCTCATCCGCCGCGGCCTGAACGTGGCGATCTTCAACCAGCGCACCGTGGACGACATCCTCGCCGTGGTCGAGACCACCGCCCGGCTGGTGGGCCGCGATGCCGACGGCCGGGCCCACGCCGACCAGCTCCGCGCGCACCTCGACGAGGTGGCCGCCGCCGCGGCCACGCTGCCACGGCGGCCGCGGGTCTACTTCGAGGAGTGGCCGCGACCCTGCATCACGGCCATCGGCTGGGTCGCCGAGCTGGTGGAGCTGGCCGGCGGCCAGGAGCTGTTCCCCGAGCATCGCGGCGGCGTCCATGGTGCCGACCGCACCACCGACTGGGACACCGTGGCGGCCCGCGAGCCGGAGCTCATGCTCGCCTCCTGGTGCGGCGCCCGCTTCGAGCCGCGGACGGTGCGCGCGCGGCCGGGCTGGGAGCGGCTGGAGGTGGTGCGGCGCGACCGCCTGGTGGAGATCCCCTCGGAGATCATCCTGCAGCCGGGCCCCGCCGCCCTCACCGACGGCGTCGATGCCATCGCCGCGGCCATCGCCGCGGTGGCCCGCGACTGACGCCGGCTTGCCCACGGCCGGGGTCACCGCCTACCATGGCCCCTGTTCCGTCCGCCCCGTGCGGCACGACCCGACATCCCGGTCCGGAGGCCCCGTCCATGCGCGCGCTGGTCCGCGTTCCCCCCGCTCTCTGCCTGGCGCTCGGTCCGGCCGCGAGCCTGGTCCTCCTGCTGCTCGTGGCGCCGGCCGCGGCACTGGTCCCCACCGACCTGCGGGAGATGCGCACCTGCGGCATCGGCGACCTCGACCCTGCCGGCCGCCTCCTCGTCTACACCGTGGGCGAGTACGACGCCGCGGCCGATCGCGTCCGCACCACCGTGCACCGGCGCGACCTGCAGACTGGCGCCCACCAGATCCTCTTCACCCCGGACGACCGCGCCGGCGGGTTCGCCTTCTCCCCCGACGGGGCCACCCTCGCCTTCACGCGCGACACCGACGCGGGCGCGGAACTCTGGCTCATGGATGCCGACGGCACCGACCGCAGGCGCGTGGCCGGGCCCGGGTCCTTCGGCCCGCTGGTCTGGTCCCCGGACGGCACGGCGCTGGCCCACGTCACCGCCCACCGCGACCCGTCCTACGAGGGCGTTCCCGGGCGCGTGACCGTGGCCGACCATCTCGGCTGGCGCCATCTGACCCTCGGGGAACGCGAGGGGACGCTCCGGCAGGTGCACGTGGTGGAGCTGGCCACCGGCGAGAACCAGCTCCTGCCCACCCGCTCGCTGGACGTGCGGGAGGTGGCGTGGTCGCCGGACGGCACGCGCCTGGTCCTGTCGGCCAAGCACCGCCGACACCTCGGCCGCACGCTCACCACCGAGCTCTGGATCCTGGGCCGCGACGGGCGCGGCCTGCGCCGGCTGACCCGCGATCCCGGCCCGGACATCCATCCCGTCTGGCTGGCCGACGGCACCATCGCCTGCCAGAGCCATCCCGACAGCCTGCACGAGAGCCGGCCCGCGGCGGTGGTGGTGCGCGACGCCGAGACGGGGGCCCGGCGTGCCGAGCTCGGCGGCGGTTTCGGCGACGTGGTCTGGGGCGTCTGGCACCATGACGACACCTTCTATCTCCGCGGCGCCCGCCGCGGCAGCGTGGGCCTGTTCCGCCTGGGCGAGGGCGACCCGGTGCGCCTGGGCGAGCCGGGCTGGAACCTGTGGGACGTGCGGCTGGGGGGCGGCCGCGCCGTGGTCTGGGGCACCACGCTGACCAGCCCGGGGCGCCTGGCGGTGATCGACCTGGCCACCGGCCGCCAGGAGGTGTTGCTGGATCCCAACGCCCGCTGGCGTGACCGCACCG
>JAASSM010000353.1 GCA_021767885.1 bacterium
AAGGAGTTCATCATGACCGTGCCTGCCTGGACCCGGGACCTCTTCTCCGCCATCGACGCCGGTGACGCCGACGCCTTCGCCAGCCACCTCGCCGAGGACGCCGTCTTCCAGTTCGGCAACGCCGAGCCCATCGCGGGCCGCGAGGCCGTCCGCGAGACCGTGGCCGCCTTCCTCGCCAGCATCCAGGGACTCGAGCACACGCTGCAGGACGCCTGGACGCCGGCGGGCGCGGTGATCGTCCGCGGCCTGGTGACGTACACGCGCCACGACGGCAGCACGCTGACCGTGCCGTTCGCCAACGTGTTCGAGATGGACGGCGACGCCATCGCGCGGTATCTGATCTACGTGGACATCTCCCGGCTCTTCGCCTGAGCGCTCGCCATGACCGACGCCTCGCCGCATCCCCTGCCGCCGAGACGGCGCCGCCGCCGGCACCCGCCCGCGCTCGCCGGGCCTGCGTCCGTCGCGGCGGCGGGCCTGCTCCTGGCGCTGGCCATGGTGGCCGGCTGCGCGAACGACGCCGTGGTCACCGGCACGGTCACCTACCGCGAGAAGATCGCCCTGCCGGCCGACGCGGTGGTGGAGGTGGTCCTGCAGGACGTCTCGCGGGCCGACGCCCCGGCCCGGGAACTCGGCCGGGTGCGGCTGACCGATGCCGGCCAGCCCCCGCTGGACTTCGCCATCGCCTACGATCCCGCCGCCATCGATTCGGCGCACACCTATGCCGTGCGGGCACGGATCACCGTGGGGGACGAGCTCCGCTTCGTCACCGACCGCCGCCATCCCGTCCTCACGCGCGGGCACGGCCGGCACGTGGACCTGGTCCTGGCCATGACCCGGGGCACCGCGCCGGCGGCCACGGCCGGCGAGCCGCGCGCCATGCGCGGCATGGTGGTCCTGGACGGCGACGGGGCGACGTTCACCGACTGCAACGAGCGGCGCCCGTACCCGCTGGCGCGGGAGGGGGACTTCGTGGCCCTCGAGCGGGCCCTGCTGGCCTCGCGCCACCCGGCCGGTCACGGCCTGCTGGCCACGTTCGCCGGCCGCCTGGTCCGGCGGGACGCTCCGGATGGCGGCCGGCGGCTCGCGGTGGTGGTCGATCGCTTCCAGGGCGTCTGGCCCGGGGAGACCTGCGGCAACCCCGGCGCGGTGGCCACGCTGCAGGACAGCTACTGGAAGCTGACTCGCCTGGACGGCCAGCCCGTGCACGTGGCCCCGCAGCAGCGGGAGCCGCACCTGGTCCTGCACCGGCAGCGGCGGCGCCTGGCCGGCTCGGGCGGCTGCAACCGGCTCATGGGCACCTACCACCTGCACGGCGATACCCTGCGCGTCGTCGACCTCGCCACCACCCGCCAGGTCTGCCCGGCGGGCATGGCGCAGGAGCAGCGCCTCCTCGCCGCCCTGGCCGCGGTGGTGACCTGGGAGATCGCGGGCGTGCACCTCGAGCTGCGAGACGCGACCGGCCAGACGCGTCTGCGGCTCGAGGAGCGGCCGCTCCCGTGACCGCGCGGCGTCCGGGGCTTGCCCAGGACGTGAATCGATCGTTTTCTGAGTTCACGTCGAGGGCTCCGCGGCCGGCGGTCCCGACGCTCCCCGAGAGAGGAACGGCAGCATGGCGACGGCACCCCAGCGCTCCCCGGACATCGGGCCCCGGGCCTCCCGCCCGCGCGGCGGCCCCCTCACCGAGGCGGAGGTGGCCAGCCGCCGGCGCCTCTTCAGCGTGGACGACGACACGCTGGCGCTCCTGGCCGGAGCGGCGGATCTGGTCCACGTGGACGTGGACGCGGTGGTCGAGGAGTTCTATCGTCGTCAGCTCGCCCTGCCCGAGGTGGCGGCCAAGATCGCCGCGCCCGAGGTCCTGGCGCGCCTGAAGGCCGTCCAGCGCCGCTACATCCTGGAGCTCTTCGCTGGCCGCTGCGACCGCGACTACATGGAGCACCGCCTCGAGATCGGCCGGGTGCACGAGCGGCTGGACGTCGACCCGCAGCACTACCTGGCGGCGCTGCGCCTGCTGCGGGAGCTGATCGTCTCCCACCTGCGCCCCCACCTGGGCGACCAGCCCGCCCGCCGCGAGGCCATCATCCTGGCCCTCGATCGCCTGCTCTCCCTGGACTCGGCGCTGGTCATCGACATGTACATCCACAGCCTGATGACGGCGGTGGAGGCGGCCAACACGCGCCTGCAGGCCGCCAACCAGACCCTCGAGGAGAAGGTGACCGAGCGCACGCGGGAACTGGAGGACCAGGCGCGGCGGGATCCGCTCACCGGCCTCTTCAACGCCCGCGCCCTGCGCGAGCACCTGGCGCGGGCGCTGTCGCACGCCCAGCGGCGGGGTCGTCCCCTGACCGTGATCTACCTGGACATCGACCACTTCAAGCAGATCAACGACACCGGCGGCCATGCGGCCGGCGACCGGGTGCTGCGCGCCGTGGCCGACGTGCTGCGCAAGACGTCGCGGCAGGAGGACGTGCCGTGCCGCTACGGCGGCGACGAGTTCTGCGTGGTGGTCACCGACGCCGACCTGGACCGGGCCGAGGCCCTCGGCCAGCGCATCGGCCAGGAACTGGCGGCGCGGCAGCCCGGCGTGACCCTGAGCCTGGGGCTGGCGCAGACCGGCCCCGGCCGGTACGATGCCGCCGACGTGCTCATCGACCGGGCGGACCGCAAGATGTACGAGGCCAAGCGCACGGCCGGGTTCCAGATCCGGCGCTGAGCCGGCCGGAAGGAGGCCGCATGGAGGCCCGCAAGACCATCGCCCTGGTGGCCCATGATCATCGCAAGCGCGACCTCGCCCAGTGGGTGGCCTTCAACGTCGAGACCCTGCGGCAGCACCGGCTGGTGAGCACCGGCACCACCGGCCGGGTGATCGCCGAGGTGGTGGGCGACGGCGTGCCGCTGACGCGCCTGAAGAGCGGCCCCCTGGGCGGCGATCAGCAGCTGGGCGCCATGATCGCCGAGGAGCGCGTGGACGTGCTGGTCTTCTTCTGGGATCCCATGGAGGCCCAGCCCCACGACGTGGACGTCAAGGCCCTGCTGCGCATCGCCACCGTCTACGACGTGCCGGTGGCCTGCAACCGCGCCACCGCCGACTTCCTGATCTCCTCGCCCCTGCTCGGCCAGGCGTACGCGCCGCGCCGCGACAGCTACCAGGATTACCTGGAGCGGCCGCTGGAACCGTGAGCCCCCGCCTGCTGGCCGACGTCCTGGTGGTGCTGCACCTGCTGTTCATCCTCTTCGTGGTGCTGGGCGGCCTGCTGGTGCTGCGCTGGCCCCGGCTGGCCTGGGTGCACCTGCCGGTGGCCACGTACGGCGTGCTCATCGAGATGGTGGGCTGGATGTGTCCGCTCACGCCGCTGGAGAACCGCCTGCGCCTGGAGGCGGGGCAGGCCGGGTATGCCGGCGGCTTCGTGGAGCACTACATCATCCCGGTGGTCTACCCGCCGGGCCTGACGCCGGCGCTGCAGATGGTGCTGGGCCTGCTGGTGCTGGCGGTCAACGCCGGGGTCTACGCCCTGGCCATCCGTCGGCGCCGGCGCCGACGGTCCCGGGCCCGCGCCGCGGCCCGGCTGCGCGGTGGGGCGGGACCCTGAACGAGGTGCGGCCATGACCGCGCCGGAGAGCGCTGCCGGCGTCCTGGACGCCCTCGGCGAGGTCGTCGGCGAGGGCCCGGCGCTGCCGGCCCTGCGCCTGGCGGTGGACGTGGGCCTGGCGGTGCTCGCCTGGCTGGTGCAGCGGGTGGTCTACCCGGCGTTCGCCGCCATCGACCGCACCGGATTCTGCGCCTGGCACG
>JAASSM010000354.1 GCA_021767885.1 bacterium
GCACCCCGTTGCCGTCCTGTACCCCCTTGCAGCCCCTGCGCTCGCTTGCAGCCCCTGCGGTCGCCGAGCCTCCGGATCCCGGACCGCACCGGCTTCGGGCCCCCATGGTCTATCCCTTGCCCGCACCTCATGATTTGAGATAAAATGTGTCTGCTTTCGCACGCCGGCCCGCCGCCCCGGACGAGACGGCGTTCCACCTGGCCCCGCCCATCCAGGAGGATCGGCCATGCGCAGCCCTGTCCGCACCCCGGCTCGCCACGTCCCGTGCGAGACCGCCCACGACATCGTCCGTAACTCGCACCGCACGCCGCACCGCACGCCGCGCCACACGCTGCGCCGCACCCCGTTCCTGACCGTGGTCCTGACCCTGGCGCTGGCCATGGTGGCCGGCCCGCTCCTGGGCCCGGCCGCCGGTCCGATGGGCGCGGCGGATGCTGCCACCGCCCGCGCCGCGACCGCCGTCACCGCCAGCACCGCCGCCACCGCCAGCACCGCCGCCACCGCCCAGCGCCCGCCCTCCCCGCAACCGGTGACGCCGGTGCCGCCGGAGGCGCTCGCCCTGGACGACGACGTCGTGCGGCCCCGGCTTCCCGGTGGTCCCGCGCCCACCGACCCCCGCGACGGCCGCGATCCCCTGGGCATGCTCGCGCCCGCCGAGCGCGCGCTGGCGGAGCGGGCCATCGCCGCGGCCGGCGAGGTCGTCCCCCGGACCGGCGGACCAACCACCGCCGGACCGGCCACCGCTGGCGACGGCGACCTCGGCGGCACCGACGTCCTGGTGACCGACCCCACCGACGTGGTGTCCGCCCGCGTCGGCATCGACCAGGAGGGCCGGATCTTCGTGGCCGTCGGCTACCTCACCGAGGACTTCGACGAGTACGTGGCGGTCTACCGCTCCACCGACGCCGGCACCAGCTTCCAGTTCTGGGGCCTGCTCGGCTCTCCGAGCGACGGGGTGGTGCGCCTGGCCGACCTGGACGTGGCCACCGGCGCCACGCCGCGGGTCTTCGTCACCACCATGGTGCTGGCCGGCAGCTTCGACGTCCAGGTGGCGTCCGCCGACCCCGCCGCCCTGACCGCGAGCTGGGCCATCACCACGCCGCTGGCCAGCGGCGCCAGCTTCCTCAACCCCCAGCTCGACATCGACCACCGCAGCTTCGACCCCTACTTCATCTACCTGGTCAGCGGCGGCCTCGATGGCAACGGGGACGACATCTGGTTCACCCGCTCCACCGACCAGGGCGCGTCGTGGACCACGCCCTACCGCATCGCCGAGCTGACCAGCAGCGGCAACCTCATGTACTGGGCGCCGCGGGTGAGCTACGGCGCCGGCGGCGTGGTGCACGTGGCCTGGACCTACACCGAGCGCGTCCAGGACACCTTCGACGACGCCGTCCGCTACCGCCGTGCCCTGAACTACGCCGGCACGCCGGCGGACTGGCAGGCCGGGCCGGTGGCCATCACCTCCTCCGGCGACGGTCTGGAGGACAACGCCGCGGGGATCACCGCCTCGCTGGACGACCCCGCCGTGATCCTCGCCTACGCGCCCTGGTTCGGCGGCGGCGACGGCACGCAGCTGCGGTGGTCCGCCGACGCGGGCAACACCTGGCCCACCGCCAGCTACTTCGACCTGCCCTGGAACGGGAACCGGTTCGTCTACCAGCGCCCCACGGGCGATTTCGTGGGCCTGGTCGGGTTCCACGACGGCGTCCAGCGCGCCGCCATCACCCGGGCGAACACCAGCTCGCCCGGCCTCTGGAGCACGCCCCAGACCTTCACCGACCTGGCCACCACCTCGGTGAACCCCGGCGGCCTCGCCCTGGACCCGTCCCGGAGCGAGCATCTGGCCATCCTCGCCGAGGACGGCAGCTACACCGCCTACTCCCTGTACTTCGACGCCGAGTGGCGCGCCGAGCCGGGCATCCCCAACCTGGACCACGGCACGCCGCTGGCCCTGGATGCGGCGGCCGTCTCGCCGCCCGTGCTCGCGGACCTCGACGGCGACGGCGACCAGGAGATCCTCTTCGGCGACGCCGCCGACCGCATCCAGGCCTTCCACCACGACGGCACCCCGGTGGCCGGCTGGCCGGTGACCGTGCCGCAGCTCTCGGCCACGCCCATCGCCGTGGCAGCGCTGAACTTCACCGCGCTGAGCGTGATCGCCGGCGCGGACGACGGCAAGGTCCACGCCTTCTCCGGCACCGGCGTCCCGCAGCCCGGCTGGCCCTACCAGATGCCCGCCACCGGTCCCACGTACGTCTCGGTGGGCGCGCTCGGCGGCCCGTACCTGCGCACCGTGGTGGCGGGCACGGACAACAGCATCCAGTTCATCAACTACGCCGGCACCGAGCCCCTGGACGCCTTCGGCTGGATCCTCTTCGACCGGTCGGTGACCTCGCCGGCGGCCATCGGCGACATCGACGGCGACGGGGTGAGCGAGGCGGTCCTCGGCATCGGCGACCGCGTCCTGGCCTACGAGCTGTACAGCGACGAGGCCCAGCTCAACGTCCTGCTGCCGTCGGAGGTGTCGTCCATGGTCTCGCTGGCGGACCTGGACTTCGACGGCCGCGTGGAGGTGATCGCGCCCACCGAGGCGGGCGAGCTCTACGTCCTCGACGGCGCCACCGGCGCCACCTGGCCGGGCTTCCCGTTCGCCACGCCGTCGGGCTCGGCGCTCACGTCCGCGGCGGTGGCCAACATCCTGGGGACCGGCACGCCCGAGATCGCCGTCAGCGCCTTCGAGTGGACCACCCACGTGCTCTACGCCGACGGCGACGAGCAGGGCGGCTACCCCGTGGCGCCGGGCGAGGGCTGGTACGCCATCGCCTCGCCCATCATGGGCCGCGTGGACGGCTTCAGTCCGGACGTGGTGTGCGTCTCCCGCGGCGGCGACGTCTTCGCGTTCGACAACTTCGGCGGCACCGTGGTCGGCTGGCCGCAACCGGTGCGCTCGCCCAACCAGTTCGAGCTGACCCCGGCCATGGGCGACATCGACCAGGACGGCCGCAACGAGATCGTGGCCGTCGATCACGACCTGGTGATCATCGACGTGGGCTCGACGCCGGCCAGCGCCAGCTCCACCTGGCCCATGTTCGGCCACGACGCCCGGCGCTCCGGCTGCGCGGACTGCCCCGAGCCCATCGCCACCCCGGTGGAGCCGGACCAGCCCCCGGCGCTCACGCGCGTGAGCTTCGCCGGCGCCGCCCCCAACCCGCTGGCCGGCCCGAGCACCGAGTTCCGCTTCGCGGTGCCGGCGAGGTCGTTCGCCCAGCTCGAGGTCTACGACGTCCGCGGCCGCCGCGTCCGCTCGCTGCTGCGCAGCGAGGTCCCCGTGGGCGAACACGCCGTGACCTGGGACGGCCGCGACGGCGACGGCCGCCCGGTGAGCAGCGGACAATACCTGGCCCGGCTGCAGGTGCGCGGGCCCGGCGTGTCCGAGCAGATGACGCGGGCGGTGACGGTGTTGCGGTAGGGGCGGCGCAGGCGGCCCGGGGCGCGCGGGCAGACCGGGGCGCGTGGGCAGACCGGGCGCCGTGGACGACCCGGGGCGTGCGGACGGTCGGGGCTGTGCGGCGCAGGCGGCCCGGGGCGTGCGGACGGTCGGGGCTGTGCGGATGGTCCGGGCCCGGTCGGCGATGATCGGGCCGGCGCCATGTCGGGGTGCTCGCCGGGAGTGCCCCCCGGGGGGCACCCCGGGGGGCCTCCCGGGCAACCCCGGGCGCGTCCCGGGCCATGAATCAAATCCCCGCGCGTCAATAACTTACGATCACACAACAACGCTCC
>JAASSM010000355.1 GCA_021767885.1 bacterium
CCCTGGACGAGATCGAGGAGCTGCTGATCTCCGCGGACATGGGCGTGCAGTCGTCCGTCCGGATCACCCGCACCATCGAGCAGCGCCTGCGCGAGGAGGGGGGCGAGGCCACCCTCGCCGCGGTGCTCGAGGTCATCCGCACCGACGTCAAGAAGCAACTCACCGAGGCCAGGCCGCGGGTCCATCCGCCCACCTGGGAGGAGGCTCTCGGCGAGGGCGGCAAGAAGCGGAAGGGCAAGAAGGGCAAGGCCCAGGCCGCGGCCGCCGCCGACCAGGCCGCCCCCGATGCGGACGTGCGCGTCCTGTTCATCGTGGGCGTCAACGGCACCGGCAAGACCACCAGCATCGCCAAGCTGGCCAACCTGCTGCAGTCCGAGGGCCACGGCGTGCTGCTGGCCGCCGGCGACACGTTCCGGGCCGCCGCCGTGGAGCAGATCCAGGTCTGGGCCGAGCGCATCGGCGCCCCCTGCATCGCCCAGGGCCAGAACGCCGACCCCGCCGCCGTCACCTACGATGCCATCAACGCGGCGGTGGCCCGCGGCTGCGACACGGTGATCGTCGACACCGCCGGCCGCCTGCACACCAAGACCAATCTCATGGACGAGCTGGCCAAGGTGGCGCGGGTCATCCGTCGCCGCACCGGCCGCGATCCGGAGACCCTCCTGGTGGTGGACGCCAACACCGGCCAGAACGGCCTGCAGCAGGCCAGGGTCTTCGCCGAGACCATCCCGGTGGAGGGCCTGATCCTCACCAAGCTCGACGGCACCGCCAAGGGCGGCATCGTGGTCGCCATCGCCGAGACCCTCGGCCTGCCCGTCCGCTACGTGGGCATGGGCGAGACCGTGGACGACATCGCCGTCTTCGATCCCGACGTCTTCTGCGACGCCCTGTTCGCCGACTGGACCCGCGAGGACGGGTCCCTGCCCGAGGACGGCGCCCCTCCCGGGGACGAGGCCTGACCCCGGCCGCCGGGCCCACGGGAAACGCGACGGACCGGCCCCGAAGAACAGGGGACAACCGGAACCCGGAAGTGAGTCAGCCGACTGCTCCAGGATCGCGACTCATGGGTCAGCCGGAGTCGCCTCGCTCCACGGTTCCCTCGGGAGTGGTCGGCACAGATGCGGGTTCTCCGGGTCCCGGCCCGTCGCCCATGACGTTACGGAGCGCTCGCGGCCGGGGCCAGCGCTTGACTCGCCATGTCCGGGCATCTACCTTGGCCGGTGTCGCGACCGCACTTGCGCGGCCGGACGGACCAGCTTCGGGGCGGGGTGCGATTCCCCACCGGCGGTGACAGCCCGCGAGCCCGCGAGGGCACGAACCGGTGGAATTCCGGTGCCGACGGTGACAGTCCGGATGGGAGAAGTTGGGGCCGCGACGGCGTGGACCCTCCGGTCCCTCTTGAACGTCGCCGCTCAAGACCCCGCTTCCCCCTTCGCGCCGATGTGCTCGAAGGGTTTTTTCATGGCCGACGGCCCGGTCACCACTGCCAGCGCTCCCGACGCGCTCGACGCCGGCCACCTGTGGCAGGCGCTCGACCTCGCCGCGCGCATCCCCGTGCGCCCGTGGCCCAACCCCCCGGTGGGGGCGCTGGTGGTCCAGGGGACCGCGGTGGTGGGGCGCGGCGCCCATCACGGGGCCGGCACGCCCCACGCCGAGCGTCTGGCCCTGGCCGAGGCCGGCGAGGCCGCCCGCGGCGCCACCCTCTACTGCACCCTCGAACCCTGCCATCACCACGGCCGGACGCCGCCGTGCACGGAGGCCATCCTCTCCGCCGGGATCGCCCGCGTGGTGGTGGGCGTGCGCGACCGCAACCCCGTGGCGGCCGGGGGCCTGGCCGCCCTGCGGTCCGCGGGGGTGGAGGTGGCCGTGGCCGGCGGCGCGGTGGCGGCCGCGTGTCTGGATCTGATCTGGCCCTTCGTGACCACGGGGGCCTTCGCCCGCCCCTACGTGGAGCTGAAGACCGCCACCAGCCTCGATGGCCGCTTCGCGGGGCCGGACGATCCGACCGGCCGGCCCGTCTACCTCACCGGCCCCGCCGCCCGCGAGGCGGTGCACCGGCGCCGGCGGTGGGCGGACGTGGTCCTGGTGGGCGCCGGCACCGCGCGGCAGGACCGGCCGCGCCTGGATACGCGGCTGGTGCCCGCCGATGCCGCCCTGCCGGCGGTCCCGCCGCTGGCCGGGGTGGTGGCCGGCCGGGGCGAGGCGCCGGGCCTGGCGCGGGATCACTGGCTCCTCCTGCGCCCCGGCGCGGACGGCGATGACGTGCCCGCCGGCGCCGAGGTGGTCTCCTGCGCGGCCGGTCCGGAGGGCGCCGATCCCGCCGGCGTCCTGGACGCCTGCGCGGCCCGCGGCCTGCACACGGTGCTGCTGGAGTGCGGCCCGCGGCTGGCGGCCTCGTTCCTGGCGGCGGGGCTGGTGGACCGCTGGTGCGCCTGGACCGCGCCGTGCGTGCTCGGCGGCGGCGCCACGTGGCCGCCGCGCTTCGCGGCCCCGCCCGGCCGCCTGCACCTGACGCGCAGCGAGGCCGTGGGCGGGGACCTGCTGGCGGTCTACGATCGCGATCACTTCGCCGCCCATCTCGCCGGACCGGGCGGGCCGACCCCCGTGGCCGGGAAGGGGGACGCATGTTCACCGGCCTGATCCGCGAGATCGGCACCCTGCGCGGGATCACCGCCGGCCGGGACCTCAGCCGGCTGGTCATCGTGGCCCCGCGGACCGCGGCCGGGGCGCAGCTGGGCGACAGCCTGGCGGTCAATGGCATCTGCCTGACGGTCACCGCCAGCGGAGGGGACACGGTGACCGTGGAGGCGGCGGCCGAGACGCGGCGGGTCACCACGCTGCGCCGCTGGCGGCCGGGCCGCCGGTTGCACCTCGAACCGGCCCTGCGCGCGGGGCAGGCCCTGGACGGCCACCTGGTTCTCGGGCACGTGGACGGCGTGGGGCGGATCGCGGCGGTGCGCCGCCAGGGGGACAGCCTGTTCCTGACGGTCCACTGCGGGGAGCGGCTGGCCGGCTGGCTGATGCCCAAGGGGTCGGTGGCCGTGGACGGCGTCTCGCTCACGGTGGACGCCGGACCGCACCGGGACCGGTTCACCTGCAATCTCATCCCGCACACCCTGCAATGGACGGATTTCACCCGGGCCCGGGTGGGGCGCGAGGTCAACCTGGAGATGGACGTGCTGGTCAAGGCCGCACGCACGGGCCGGTCCGGCGCGGCGCTGGCCGGCCTCGCCGGCGCGGGTGCGGTGTCCGGTCCGGAGACCGGCACCCCGGCCACGGAGGGCAGCGTGTCGTCGCTGGCCTCCATCCTCGACCGCGGCTTCGGCCGCAAGACAAGGCGCAACCGATGACAGGCAGCATCCGGCTCGACAGCATCGACCAGGCCCTGGACGCCCTCAGGCGCGGTGAACTGATCATCGTGGTGGACGACGAGGACCGGGAGAACGAGGGCGACTTCATCATGGCCGCGGAGAAGGTCACGCCAGCGGCCATCAACTTCGTGGCCAAGCATGGGCGCGGCCTGGTGTGCCTGGCGGCCACCCGCGAGCGCATGCGGCAGCTCGACCTGCAACCCATGGTGACCAACAACACCGCGGCGCTGAGCACCCACTTCACCGTGAGCGTGGATGCCGCCGAGGGCACCACCACCGGCATCAGCGCCCACGACCGCGCCCGCACCGTCCAGGTCTTCATCGATCCCCACGCCCGGCCGGAGGACCTGGCCCGGCCCGGCCACGTCTTCCCCCTCGAGGCCCAGCCCGGGGGGGTGCTGCGCCGGGCCG
>JAASSM010000356.1 GCA_021767885.1 bacterium
CGCCGAGGCGGTGAAATCGTCCCCACCGGTCGCCGTGCCGTCCCGGGTCGCGTAGAGGACGCTGGCCGCCCCATCGGCACCGCCCTCGCGGGACACCTCCAGCACCACCTCGGTGCCGTCCTCCGCCACCAGGGCCTCGCTGCGGGTGAACTGCAGCGTGCCGGGAACTTGCAGCGGCGGCAGGGCGACATCGTCGATCCAGGCCGTGTCATGCCCCTCGTCGGTGTCGCCGTCCTTGGCGTACTCCCACATCAGGGTATGGCTGCCGGCCCCGACGGCGTAGGACTCCAGCCCCCAGCCGATCTCGCCACTCCACCGGCCCTTCCGGCTCCCGTCGATGTAGAAGTCGAGATGGTCGTAACCCGGCTCGCTGGAGACCCGGCGGGCGAAGGTGAGGTAACCCGCCTTGAAATCCCCCGAGAAGACCAGCCGCGAGACCTGCCCGTGGTCGATGACCCCCGCCCGCAGGCTGTGGCTCCCGCTGTACCGGGTGTCGCTGGTGGCGAACCAGGCGGCATCGGAGCCGGGGGGATCGGACCAGCCGTCTCCGGCGGGGAAGGCGGCCCCGAAATCCGCGTCCGAGAACACCGCCTCGGTGGCACGATCGGCGTCCATGGCGAGTGCACAGCTGGGTCCGGCCCCGGCACAGGCGCCGTTCCAGCCCTGGAATTCCGCCCCTTCGTGCGCGGTGGCCTCCAGGGTCACGGCCGTGCCGGATGCATACGAGGCCACGCAGTTCTCGCCGCAGAGTATGCCGCCCGCGCTGCCCACCACCTGGCCGGCACCGGCAGTGGAGACGTCCAGCCGCTCGAGCACCGGGGCCCCCGCCCCCGCGGCATCGAGATCCAGCCGCGGCTTGACCAGTCCATTGCGGCCGTCCAGGACCGCCACGCCCGTGCTCTCCATGCGCGCCTCGGTCTCGGCGACCGTGTCATCGGGAAACACCTGGCGGAGCACGGCGGCGGCCCCGGCCACGTGTGGCGAGGCCTGGGAGGTGCCGCCCTGGGTGATCCCGGCGGCGGTGATCCGGGCGCCGGGGGCGAGCAGGTCGAGGTGATCGTCGCTGTTGGAAAAGCAGGCCACCTGGTCGGCGTGGGTGGTTGGATCGGTGCAGTCCTGCCAGCTGATGCCACCCACGTCGCTGTCGTAGACCGCACCCACGGAGATCACCCCCTCGTAGGCCGCAGGCCGGGAAAGCCCGGCCGTATGGCCATCGTTGCCGGAGGCGGCCACCACCGCGATGCCCGCGTCGACGGCCCCGGTGATCGCCGTGCCCCAGGCGTCGTCCGCCGGCACGGGGTCAGGCTCGTTGGAATCGGCTCCGAGGCTCATGTTCAGCGCGGCGATGCCATGGTGCGCGCGATTGGCGATGCACCACTCCATCGCCGCGATGATGTCATCGGTGTAGCCAAATCCATCCGCGGCAAACACGTCCAGGCCGATGATCCCCGCCTCGGGCGCCACGCCCAGGGCGACCCCGGAGACATTGGTCCCGTGGCCATTGTCGTCGAGCACCCCGTCCTCCTCGGCGAAATCCTCGACGTGGACGACGGCGCAATCGCCGCCGGAGGGCTGGCCATCCGGTCCCTCGGAACAGTCCCCGAAGGCGGCCCGGGTGTAGTCCAGGCCGGTGTCGAGCACGCAGATCGACGTGCCCAGGCCGGTATGGCCACTGGCGGCCGCGGCGGGTTGCTCGATCAGCGGCAGGCTCTGGTCCAGCACCGGTCGTACCCGGACGATCTCGTCGATGGAGGCCACCCGCGGGTCCGCGGCCAGGGCCTGCAACCGTTCGGGGGTGCGAACGCGCAGGTTGAGCACCGGCAGGACCGGGTAGTCGCGCAGCACCTCGAGTTCGTCGATCGCGGCCACCTCCGTCACCAGCCCGGCCTTGAGCCGACCGAAGCGCTCGCGGCGCTCGGCCATCCGGTCGATGTAGGCGGCCCGGTCCAGCTGGGCCAGTGGCCGGGCCTCGGCCTCGCGCTGCACGGCCCCGCCGGCCGGCCCCTGCAGGAGCACCAGGACCTCGGTCCACTCGCCTTGCTGCACCGAGGAGGCGACCGCCCCGGGCACGGCGACCGGGCTGGCCACCGGGTCCGCCGCGAGCCCCGGCCGGGCGATGCCCGTGACCAGCAGCACCATGGCCAGCGCGGTACAAATGTTTCTTCGAACGGCCGGAAATCGCATGCTCATCACGCGTCCATCAGGATGATCCGCCCGGCACGGGAGCGGCAGGGGCCCGCTCGCCGGGCAGGATTGCGACCCCATACGATAGCCCAGCCGCCGATGGCGGGCGAGTCTTCGGCCGGCTTGTCGCCGCCGGCCCTTGCCAGGCAATACTCCCGGTTGAGACGCAGCGACTCCGTGTGGCGGGGCATCAACTGCTGCCTGAGCACCTGCTCGGATTCGCTGAACCGACGGCCCGGATCCGCCGTGCACAAACCGACGAAGCCCAGCTAGCCGTCGACGGGCCCGGCCATGATGGTGGCCACCCTGTCGTGCACATCGCAGGCCGGCCAACGCTCGGTTTCGGCCCGCGAGCGGCGGTCCTCGGCCTCGCCGCTACCCCTGGCCGCGAAGCCGGGGCGGGTCAGCAGAATGGACCCGCCCATCACGAAGCCGGCGGGCAACGCCCTGCCGGCGTCCTGGCCCATCACCCAGCCGGTGTCGGCGAGGCCCGCGTGCACCCGGCAGCCGAAAACCATCCCCACGAGGGCGACCGCCGATACCGACGGCAGGGCCCGGGGCACCTGCAGGGGGACCCGGGCCCTGCCGATCCGGATCGTCCGGGTCTCATTCGCGACGCGCCCCGCGTGGTTCCCTGTCACTGTTCCCGCGGCGGCGTTCGACGCGTCAATGATGACCGCGCGCCACGCCGTAAAGCCATACCACCGCCGCCACCAGGGCGCCCCAGAGGCCGAACCAGAACAGCGGGTACCAGAAGGTGCGCACGTTGCCCACCACCCGGGCATCCTCCAGGTAGAGGACCTCGCAGGCGCCGTTGCCGGAGTCGGCCCGGGTGGTGCTGGTGGTCCGTGGCGGTCCGCCACCCGTGGCATATTCCGCCAGCTGGCCGCGGAGGGTGACCACGTCACCGACCTTCATGCCCCGCACCCGGTCACGCAGCCAGTCGGCATCCGCCAGCAGGTGGTTGTTGGAAAGCTGGTCCTGGCGGAAACGCTCCCAGAGCGCCCGGCTGCCCACCCGGAAGTTGCAGGTGAACTCGCCGTTCCAGAAATCGAAGGCATCGAGATCGATGCTGGTGGCGTTCTCGCCCCAGACCACGCACAGATCGGCCACGTTGAGATGGTCGTTCCAGCGCCGGTGCAGCCCGAAGTCGCCATCGTGCTGCTCCATGGAGACCACGATCCCCTGCAGGGCGTAGTCGTAGAGCGGCCGGACCGTGTACACCACGCCCTCGCGCTCGGTCTCGAAGGCGGACGCGCGGTTCTCCGCTTGATACGGCTCGGCCGGTGCCTCCCCGGCCATCTCCAGGTCCATGGCCTGCAGGGCCCGGGCCCGCTGTTCGGGCCCCTCGAAGTCGTACCGGAACCAGAAGCTCACCAGCACCGTGGCGAACAGCACCCAGAAAAGCCCACCGACCAGGCGGCCGGGTAGCGTCCCGTCAAGTGGTGTAAAAGCGAGATAGCCACCGAAGCCCTCGTCGCCGTTTACGCCGCGTTCTCGAAAGTCAGTTTGTCTGCTGCCTCGTCGCCGCCATTCGTCTTGAGCACGGGCGCCAGGCTCTCGAGGCTCATGTAC
>JAASSM010000357.1 GCA_021767885.1 bacterium
CACACGACACCTCACCCCTGGTTAGCGAGGCAGACATGCAGGAGAACCGGTTCTGGCGGGTTCGCCGGGGCGCGATTCTGTGCGCCCTGGTGTTGCTGTGCGCGAGTGTGGACACCGCACCGGCAGCGAAGTTCGCGGGCGCCTTCATGGAGAATGGCGGTGGCGCCCGGGCCCTGGGCATGGGCGGCGCCTTCACCGCCGTGGCCGACGACCCGTCCGCCACGTTCTGGAACCCGGCCGGCCTGGCTCAGACGCGCTCCCGGGAGCTGCTGGTCATGCACTCCGAGCGTTTCGGCGACCTGGTCGACCGCGACTTCGCCTCCTTCGTCACGCCCACCGACTGGTCGCTGCTCGGCGGCGAGGGTGGCGGCTTCGGCATCTCGCTCATCCGGCTGGGCATCGACGATATCCCGTTCACCGAGCACCTCGTGGGCGAGCTCGATCTCGACGGCGACGGCCGCGTGGACGACGACGAGGTGGTGGGCATCCTCGAGCCCGAGCTCCAGGACCAGATCCGCTTCAAGAGCGACCAGGAATTCGCCCTGATGTTCTCCTATGGCGAGCGCCGCGGCCGCTGGCTGCTGGGCGGGAACCTGAAGTTCATCCGTCAGAGCGTGGGGGATTACTCCAGCCTGGGCATCGGCGCCGACATCGGCGCCCTCCGGCCCGGCATCTGGGGCAACCTGGACCTGGGCCTCAAGCTCCAGGACGTCACCACCACCTATCTCAGCTGGAGCACCGGTCACAACGAGGTGGTCTACCCCGCGGTGGTTCCGGGACTGGCGTATCGCTGGTCCTTGCCCGCCGCACGCATGCAGGTCCTGCTGGCCTCGAGCTTCGAGACCCGCTTCGAGAACCGCGGCGAGGCCGACCAGTGGTCCACCGGCGCGATCTCCGTCAACAGCCACTGGGGCCTGGAGGTGGGCTTCAGCCAGAAGGTCTTCGTCCGCACGGGCCTGGACAGCGGCTTCGACACCGAGAACATCACCGCCGGCGCCGGTTTCTACCTGCATCCCCTCACCGTCGACTACGCCTACGCCGGCGACACCCTCGACATCGACGAGGTCACCCACCGCATCTCCCTCTCCGTGCGGTTCTAGCCGGCGGTCCGGGAGCGGGCGGGGCCCACCACCTCTCATCCCGCAACTCCGCAGCAGAACGGGGAGCCGTCCAGGCTCCCCGTTCGCGAGGACATGCGGGATGAGAGGTGGTGGGCCCCGCCCGTCGCGGTGGCCGGGCTAGGAGCTGGTGGGGGGACGGTAGGCGGCGAGGCGCTGGCCCACCTGCAGGCGTCGGGGATTGCTGATGCCGTTGACGCGCTTGAGATGGGTGACCGAGACGCCGAGGCGCCGGGCGATGGCACCGAGGGTATCACCCTTGCGGACCCTGTACGTGACCCGCTCGTAGCCCTGGGGAGGGATGTAACGGCCGGCGCGCTCGGCGCGGGCGCGGGCCTGCTCGGACAGCTCGCGCGGCATGGGCACCAGGAGCTGGTCGCCGGGATGGATGAGGCTGGAGCGGCCGAGGTTGTTGGCCTCCTGGATGGCGCGCACGGAGGTCCCCCAGGCGGTCGCGATGTGACTGAGGGTCTCGCCGCGCTGGACCTGGTGCTTGCGCCAGGTCAGACGCCGGTCCGCCGGGACCTTGCGGAGCGCCACCTCGGTGGACCGCGCGGTGCCGGCCGGGACGCGGACCGCGAAGTCCCCGATCCCCGGCGGTGTCGCGCGCCGGAGCAGGGCGGGATTCAGGTCGATCACCGTGGCCGCATCCACGCCGGCGCATGCGGCCACCAGCGAGAGGTCGGTGGCCTCGTCCACCGTGATCACGTCCCAGCGCACCGGTGCGGGATCCTTGGTGGTGAAGCCGTAGGCCGCGGGATCGGCGCCGATCCGGGCGGCCGCGATGAACTTGGGAACGTACTCCACCGTCTGGCGGGGCAGCCGGTAGTCCCAGTAGTTGTCGTGGCCGTTGGCCCGCAGTTGCCTTCGCACGCGGCCCTCGCCGGCGTTGTAGGCGGCCAGGACCAGCGCCCAGTCGCCGAATTCCTCGTAGAGATCGTTGAGGTAGTTCGCCGCGGCATCGGTGGCCTTCTCCAGGTCGCGCCGGTCGTCCCGCCACCAGTCGATGGTCAGCCCGTACGCCCGGCCGGTGGCCGGCATGAACTGCCAGGGTCCCACCGCCCCGGCGCTGGACCGCGCCCGCGTGCTCAGGCCGCTCTCGATCATGGCCAGGTAGACCAGGTCCGCCGGCAGGCCATGAGCGGCCAGGCGCGTGGTGATCAGCGAGTCCAGCTGGGCCTTGCGGTCGAGCCAGACCTGGAAGTAGCGGCGGCCCCGGCCGGTGAAGTAGTCCACCCAGCGGTCCACCTTCCCGTGCTGGACCTTGAGCAGATCCGCCTGCAGCGTGGGCAGGTGGGTGCCGGTGGCCGGGACCAGCGAGTCGGGGAAGCCCACGCCTTTCAGCCCCAGGTACTCCGCGGTCAACAGGGAGTCCGCCCGCTCCGGTGCGGCCGCGTAGGCCGCCTGTTCGGCCAGCAACCCGCCCAGGAGGGTGACGCGCCGCTGCAGACTCCGGCGATGCTGGAGATACAGCGTGTCCGCGCCGGCCGACACCGGCTCGCCAGCCCACTCCTGGAGGATGAACAGGCGATCCCGGGCGTGATCCAGGCGGCCCGCCGCCGCGGCGGCCAGCGCTTCCCGGTAGAGGATCTCCCACTGCTCGGGCGCGGTCCCGCCCTCGGGAGGCACGGGCCAGCGCGGTGCGAGATCGGGGATCGTGTCCGTCACCGCCAGGTCGAGCAGCGTGACGGTGTCGGCCGGGGCCACGGCGGCCGGATCGTCCTCGGGGTCCGGAACCTGCCCGCAGGCAACGAGTTGAACGGTCAGGACCAGGAGCACGGCCAGGCCGGCCAGCGTCGGGACATGGCGTGGTTCGCGGAACATGGGCGTGGGCACGTGGAGTCCTCCTTGACAGTCGAGCGCACGGTGGGGGAGAGTTCCCGCTCCGGCATCCTAGCAAGCACAGGACCAGGATCGCAACGCTCGCCAGTGCCGCGAAGATCGTGCGTTCGGGGCGCGTTGCCCGGGAACCGCCCCGGACGGCCGCGAACAGGCGATTTCCGGCCGCTTCATCCCCTGCGGCAGCGGAACCTTCGTCGGAGCGACGGAAAAGGCGGGTTGCCCTCTGGGCATATCATATGTGATAATTGGTTAGTATCCTTCAACTCGAGGCGGCCGACACGGGCGTGTTCATGAACAACGACGGCAGGATCCGGGAGTTGCTCGACCAGCTCCCGCGCGAGCGGCTGTCCCCGCAGGCACGCGCCCTGGTGGAGAGCGCGGATCCGGGACGGCCGGCGGCCCAGCGCATGGCCCTGCGGGCGGCGGTGGGCGACCTGCTGCGTGCCGGGCATCTGGTGCGCCTGGCGGCGGACGGCGGCTCGGGCGTCCGCGGCCCCCTCTTCCTGGTCCGCGGATCCAGCCGCGTGCTCGACCTGTCCGCCCTCGGCGGCGAGGACGTCGACCTCGACGGCGGATCGCGCACCGACCCGGCCGCCCCGTCGGCATCGCGTCCCTCGGACCAGGACGGCCCGCCGCGGCCGGCGGGCGCCGGCGGCAAGGAGGCCACGTCGCCCGCGCAGGAGCGGGACCATGCGGGCGCGACGGTGGCCGCGCCTCCCATGGCCGACGGCGTGGACGGCGTGCTCGAGGCCATGGAGCGCGCCCAGGACCTCGCCGTGGGCGACCCGCGCGC
>JAASSM010000358.1 GCA_021767885.1 bacterium
CTCCGGACGGGGCCGCGGCGGTGCAGCGCGGGGCGCGACGGGAAGCCGCCGCTACTTCAGGATGGTCATCTTGCGGGTCTCCTGGAAGCCAGGCGCCTCCAGACGGTAGAAGTACAGGCCGCTGGCCTGGTCGCGGGCGTCCCAGCGGACCTCGTGCGTCCCGGCGGGCAGCGACCCCTCCGTGAGCACCGCCACCGCTCGCCCGCGGACGTCGAACACCGTCAGGCGCACCGTCATCTCGCGCGGCAGCGCGAAGCCGATCACCGTGGCGGGGTTGAACGGGTTGGGGCTGTTGCCGGTGAGCGTCACCGCGTCCGGCAGCGTGCGCCCGCCGCCGGCCTGGAAGACACCGCCGCTCTCGCAGGCGCGGGTGACCACGTTGGCGGCGCCGTCGTAGGTGAGCGTGGCGTGGGTGATGCCGGTGACCTCGAAGCAGAACTCGCCCGAGGGATTGCGCACCTTGCCGGTCTCGAAGCTCACCACCCCGTCGCTGGCGGTCAGGCCGCTGAGCGTCCCGACCAGGGGGCCGTCGTGGGTGACGGTCACCGTGGCATTGGCCACGGGCTGGCCCCCCGCGTCCACCACCGTCACGTCGCAGAGGCCGGAGACGTTGGGCCCGGCGTTCTTGCGCGTGACCACCATGGCGTCCACGTGCATGGTGTCGCCGCCGGTGCCGGGCTCGGTGACGGTGATGTAGTCGGTCCGGGTGAGAGTGTCGGAACCTTGCGCATTGGTGGCGGTGAGCGACACGGTGTACGTCCCGGCCGCCTGGTAGACGTGGCCGGGGTTCTGCTCGGTGGACGTGGTGCCGTCGCCCAGGTCCCAGGCCCAGCTGGTGGGCAGGCCGCCGGAGCGGTCGGTGAACTGCACCGCGAGCGGGTAGGCCCCGCTGACCGGATCGGCCACGAAGTCCGCCGTGGGCGCCACCGGCTGCACGTCACCCATCTCGAAGACCAGGTAGTCCACCACCACCGCATCCAGCGACACCCGGTCCCAGGAGCGGTCGGTGTCGACCACGCGGACGGTGACCGGGCCGCTGAGCGCCCCCAGGTTCTGGCTGATCAGCTGCTCGGTGGCGCTGCCGATGGTCGCCAGGGCGATCCAGTTGGCGCCGTCGGTGCTGTACTCGAAGCGGAAGTCCTCGCCGTCGGCGTTGGCCGGACGCGAGGCCGCCAGCTGCAGGGTCGCGTCGCCGCCGGCGGGCAGGTCGAAGCTCCAGCGATGCTCCAGGAAGCTGGTCCGCTTGCGCGGATGGCTGGTGTCCTCCACCTCGGTGAGCGTCTCGGCCACGCCGTCATCCGCGGCGAGGTCGAGGTAGCTGCCACTGACCGTGCCGTGGATCGAGCTCTCCCCGGAGACCGTGATCAACGTGGTGGGCACGGGTTCGGTGACGGTGATCAGGTCGGTCCGGGTGACGGTGTCCGAGCCCTCGGCGTTGGTCGCCGTCAGGCTGACGGTGTAGATGCCCGCCGCCTGGTAGGCGTGGGACGGGTTCTGGACGGTGGACGTGGTCCCGTCGCCGAGATCCCAGCTCCAGCTCGTGGGCGAGCCCGCGGACTGATCGGTGAACTGGACGGTCAGCGGATAGCTGCCGCTGGTGGGCGCGGCGCTGAAGTCCGCGGTGGGCGGCACCGGGCCACCGCCGCCGACCGCCGCGGCCGCATCCACCATGCCGTAGCCGCTGTAGCGGTCCCAGCCGGTCCCCGACTCCACGTTCACGATGTCGATGGCGGTGCTCACCATGGCGTCGCGGATCTGAGCGGGGGTATACCCCGGGTTGGCCGACTTGACCAGGGCCGCCACGCCGGCCGCGTAGGGGGTGGCGCAGCTGGTGCCGTTGAACCAGAGGTCGTAGTCGCCGGCCGCGTACCCGCCGCTGCCGCCGATGTCGGTGGTGGGCAGGATCGTGGGCGCGATGAGGTCCACGGCGCCCCGGTCGTCGGGCGTGGTGGAGCCGTAGTTGGAGCCCCACCAGCGCTCGCCGTCGCAGGTGTAGCCGTTGGGATCGGTGTTGACGCCCGAGTTGACCTCCAGGCGGCTGCTCGAGCTGCGCTTGCGGTCGCCGCAGGGCGAGGCCGCGCCGATGCCCATGACGTACTGGTTGATGGCGGGGTAGCTGATGGTGCTGGCGTTCTCGTTGCCGGTGGCCGCGAGGATCACCGCGCCGGCCGCGTACGCGTACTGCAGGGCGGTGTCGGTGGCCGGATCGCTGGAGATGGCCGCGCCGAGGCTGAGGCTGATCACGTCGGCGCCCTGGTCGGCGGCCCAGTAGAGCGCGTCCTGGATGGCGCTGAAGTACATGGTGCCGCTGCTGTCGGCCACCTTGCAGGGCATCACGGCGCAGCCGCCGGCGATGCCGGCCACGCCCAGGCCGTTGTTCGCGATGGCGGCGGCCACGCCGGCGCAGGCGGTGCCGTGGCCGGGGGCGGCGGAGTCGTCGTCCGGGTCGCCGTCGTTGTCGCCGAAGTCGTAGCCGGCGACCAGGTTCAGGTCGGGGTGGTCCACGTCCACGCCGCTGTCCAGGATGGCGATCACCACGCCCGCAGCGCCATAACCCTGGTCCCAGGCGGCCTCGGCATTGGCGTCGAAGCCCACGGTGCCCACGGGGTCGCCGTTCTCGTGGCTGTGGGTGGCCCAGTCGTAGGAGAGCATCTGGGCGGTGTTGTCGTGCCCCCACTGCTGCGGGTAGAGGGGATCGTCCGGGACGGCGGCGGGGAAGGCGCGCCAGTCCAGCGAGACGGCGGCCACGCCGTCGGCGCCGCGGACGCGCTCGGCGATGCGGGCGATGTCGTCCACGGTGTCCAGGCGCAGCAGGTACCAGCGGTCCACGCCCAGCTCGGCGGCCTTCGCCGCGCGGCGCGGCGCCTGGTAGGGGCGCTCGACGGCGCGGACGTCGGCGCCGCGCAGGGCGATCTCCAGTCCGGGCAGGGCGGCCTTCGCATCGCCGGCCACCCGGGCGCCGCGCGCGAAGGGGAGCGCGGCCAGGGCGGCTGGGACCTTGCCGGGCGCGAACTGCACCAGCAGGCGGTCCGGCGCGTGACGCTCCAGCATCTGCACCGGGGCGCCGGGCCCCGACTGCACCGGGGTGAAGGGCACGGTGTCGGCGGCCAGGGCGGCGCCGAGACCGCAGATCAGCATGGTCACGGTCACGAGCAGGAGATTGCGTCGCATGGTGGCTCCAATCGCTCGGGGGTGGGGCCCTCGATCGGATGTCGGGGTGAGCGGAGCACCGGGCGGACGACCAGCGCTCAGGGGCGAATCGCGAGACGATCCTACCAGGTGCGGGCCGGCGATGACAAGGACGTGATCATTCGTGAACGATCTCGTGATCACCCCGGCGCTACCGGGATCTGGCCCCGCGGGCGGCACGGCCCTATCCTGAATCCCGAGAGGGCTCGCCCACCGACCCCGTCCGTCCCCCGTGACGTGCAGGAGACCATGAACAACCACCGCGCCTTCCACCGGACGCCGCCACGCCGCACCGTGCACGCGGCCCGCCCGCTGCTGCTCCTTCTCACCGCCGTGCTGCTGTCGTCCTGCCAGGACGACCCCGCCGACCAGGGCGCCGCCGACCCCCTGATCCCCGTGGTGGAGGCCGTCCAGGCCCGCCACGGTTCGCTGCCGCTGACCCAGCGCCTGAGCGGCGTGGTGGAGGCGCGCAACCGGGTGGAGGTGTACCCGGAGATCACCGCCGTGGTCACCGAGGTCCTGGTGACCGACGGCGCCGAGGTCACCCGCGGCCAGCCC